>JAEHDI010001131.1 GCA_016880505.1 Bryobacterales bacterium
GGAATCCGCTCCGGATAGAGCTTCTCGATGGGGACACGCAGGACGGGGTTCTTCAGCGCGTCGATGAGTGCTTCGGCGGTGTCGAGGACGATCCAGCGCCGGATGCAGGGGTTGATGAGGCAGCCGCTGTAGGCGAGGACATTTCCGTAAACGAGGAAGTCGGTGGCGGTAACGGGGGTGGAACAAGTGAGAATGAGATCGTTGAAGTCGATGTCGGAACCGCCGCCGTCATCACTCTCGATGTCGAAGCGGTACTGGCCGGCTGAGACCGCCGGGAACTTGATCCGGTCGGCAGAGTCGACGAAGCCGGTTCCGGGGTTGTTCTGGATGCGCACGATCCAGGAGGCGCCGGTGACGAAGACCGGGGCGGCAGCGGCGTCGCCGGGATAGGTTCCGTTGCCGGTAGCGGCGCCCTCGATGACGAAACGTTGCGGAAACGCCGCACTCTTGGACTTGACCGAGACGGTCCAGGAGCCTTGCATGGTGATGGGCATGTTATTTCCTCCAATGTGTGAGCGGCTTGCGGGTGCTCCTCAAGAAAGTTCGCTGTAGCTTACGCTCCTTAACTGCATGCGTCCGCTCCCTGCGGTCGCGGCTCGGTAACTGCATGGGACAAGATTCGAAAAAACCGGGCGTGGCGCGGCGGGACCACGCTCACGCCCGGGGCGTCCCAGGAGCCGCGGAATCGATCGCGGCAGCGGCCCTCCGTACTGGAGCGTAAGGGATGCCGGGGGTCCCGTCAATGTTCATTTTGGCCATCTTTCGGCTAAGGACTGCTAGCCGATAACTCCGTTTGTTAACCTGGGAATAACGCCGGCAAGGCGCATGATATTCTGAAGACTTACCCCCTTTCATTCTGGCATCCATGAAAAAACTACTGGCGCTAAACCGCAGCGAGATCGCTATCCGCATCTTGCGGGCGGCTAATGAACTCGGGATCCAAACGGTCGCAATCTACTCGAAGGAGGACCGCCTCAGTCTGCATCGCTTCAAGGCGGACGAAGCGTACCTCGTGGGTCCGAACAAGGGGCCGGTAGAAGCGTACCTCGACGTCGACGGCATCGTCGGATTGGCCAAGGAGAAGGGCGTTGACGCGATCCACCCGGGCTACGGCTTCCTTTCGGAGAACCCGGCGCTGGCGCGGGCCTGCGACCGGGCGGGCATCGCGTTCATCGGGCCGAGCGCCAAGTTGCTCGAATTGCTGGGCGATAAGACAGCGGCCCGGCGGCTGGCTCAGCGGGCAGGGATCCCGGTTGTGCCTGGTACAGACAAGCCGGTCTCGGATCCGGCGAGGGCCGAGAAGACGGCACGGGAGATCGGATTTCCGCTGATCATTAAAGCGGCGTTCGGCGGCGGCGGGCGGGGCATGCGCGTGGTGAATTCGCAGGAGGAATTCGCGCCGCGCCTGAGCGAGGCGCGGCAGGAAGCGGCGGCTGCGTTCGGCAACCCGGCGGTGTTTCTGGAACGCTACATCCCGCGGGCGAAACACCTGGAGGTGCAGATCCTGGGCGACCGGCACGGCAACGTGCTACACCTCTACGAGCGAGACTGCTCGGTCCAGAGGAGGCACCAGAAGGTAGTGGAGGCGGCGCCGGCGGTCTCTCTGGACAGCTCGACCCGTAAGGCGTTAGCTGACGCTGCGGTACAACTGGCGCGGGAGGCGGGTTACTACAACGTGGGAACGGTGGAGTTCCTGGTGGACGTCGACACCGCCGAGTGGTTCTTCATCGAGGTGAATCCGCGCATCCAGGTGGAGCATACAGTGACGGAGATGGTGACCGGAATCGACATCGTCCGGTGCCAGATCCAGCTCGCGCAGGGGCTTTCGCTGCATGGCCCCGAGATGAACCTGCCGCCGCAGGAGCAGGTGCCGCTGCACGGTTATGCGCTCCAGTGCCGGGTGACGACCGAGGATCCGGAGCACAACTTCGTTCCCGACTACGGGAAGCTGTCGACATACCGGTCGCCGGCGGGATTCGGCATCCGGCTGGACGGAGGGACGGCGTACGGCGGCGCAGTGATCACACCGTACTACGATTCGCTGCTGGTGAAGGTGACGGCGTGGGGGCGGGAGTTCGCCCATGCGTGCCAGCGGATGGACAGGTGCCTGCGGGAGTTCCGCATCCGGGGCGTCAAGACGAACATTCAGTTCCTGGAGAACGTCGTCAACCACCCGGTGTTTCAGTCGGGGCAGGCGACGACATCGTTCCTCGACGAGACTCCGGGCCTGTTCCGCTTCACGCCGCGGAAGGATCGGGCGACGAAGCTGCTGACCTACCTGGGCGAAGTGCTGGTGAATGGGAACCCTGAGGTAGCAGGGAAAAAGCGGCCGGACCGGATCGTACCGCCGCCGGCGCCGGCGCACGAAGTCAACGCGCCGCCGAAGGGGACCCGGCAACTGCTGGACGAACTGGGAGCCGAAAAGTTCTGCGAATGGACCCGAGCGCAGAAGCGGCTGCTGATGACAGACACGACGTTCCGCGACGCGCACCAGTCGCTGGTCGCGACGCGGTTCCGCACGTACGACATGACGGCGATCGCGGACTATGTGGCGCACCGCCTGCACGGTCTCTACAGCCTTGAGATGTGGGGCGGTGCGACATTCGACGTCGCTATGCGTTTTCTGCACGAGGATCCCTGGGTGCGGCTGCGGCGGTTGCGGGAACTGATTCCGAACATCTGCTTCCAGATGCTGTTGCGAGCGTCGAACGCGGTGGGATACACAGCGTATCCCGACAACGCGGTGCGCGAGTTCATCTACGAGGCGGCGGCGCAGGGGATCGACATTTTCCGTATCTTCGATTCGCTGAACTGGCTGCCGAACATGAAGGTATCGATGGAGGCGGCGCGGAAGACGGGCAAGGTATGCGAGGCGGCGATCTGCTACACGGGCGACATCCTGGACCCGGCGCGCGAGAAATACTCGCTCGGCTACTACATTCGGCTGGCAAAGGAACTGGAGAGCATGGGCGCGCACATGATCGCCATCAAGGACATGGCGGGGCTGTGCAAGCCGTACGCGGCGGGGAAGCTGGTGAAAGCACTGCGGGATGTGACTGACCTGCCGATCCACTTCCATACGCACGATACAAGCGGCGTGAGCGCATCGAGCGTCCTGAAGGCGAGCGACGCC
>JAEHDI010001132.1 GCA_016880505.1 Bryobacterales bacterium
GAGGCGGCGCACGCCAAGGGTATCGTCCACCGCGACATCAAACCGGCGAACATCTTTCTGACCAAGCGCGGCGACGTGAAGGTCCTGGACTTCGGTTTGGCCAAGCTGGCGGGTGAACGGCGGAATCAGCCGGTGCCGCCGGACGGCTCGGACACAGTGCCGATGAGCGCGGAACCGCTCACGAGCCCCGGCACGACGGTCGGCACGGTGGCCTACATGTCGCCGGAGCAGGCGCGGGGCGAGGAGCTGGACGCGCGCACAGACCTGTTCTCATTCGGCATCGTGTTGTACGAGATGGCGACGGGCCGGCGGGCGTTTGCGGGCGACTCGCCGGGCATCATCTTCGACGCCATCCTGAATCGCGCCCCCTTTTCGCCGCTGCACATCAATCCCGAACTCCCGCCGGAGTTCGGGCGCATCATCACCAAGGCGCTCGAGAAGGACCGCACGAAGCGTTATCAGTCGGCCCGTGAACTTCTGGCGGATCTGCGTGGCCTGGCCGTCCACCGGAGCGAGAAGCCGACGGCCGTCCGCGCGATTGCTGCGTCCTTGCGAAAGCCGCGTGTTGCCATTGCAGCCGCCTTGCTTGGCGTCATCCTCAGTGTGGCCACAGGCTTGAGCGTTTATCGAGCAATTGAGGCCCGCCGCATCCGCCAGCGCGCGCTCCCGGAAATCGGCCAGCTCATCGAGAAACGCAACTACGTCGCAGCTTTTCTGCTTGCGCGTCGGGCCGAACAGGTTCTCCGCAACGACACAGCTCTTCAGAAGTTATGGCCGCAATTGTCACGGCTCATCTCCATCTACACGACTCCCGATGCCGCCGACGTGTATCTGAAAGAGTACTCGGCACCAAGGAGCGAGTGGGAATACCTGGGCCGGTCCCCGCTAAATCAAATTCGGATCCCGGTGGGATTCTTCCGTTGGCGGGTGGAGAAGGCGGGCTTCGAAACGCTGGAGATCGCCAACTCAGGTGCCGCAGCGTCGGACTGGCCTCCTGACAACGGCAGCGTGCTGAACATCGCGCTGTTCAGGCCTGGGAGCTTCCCGTCCGACATGGTCCAAGTCCCAAGCGAAACCTTCCAAAGGGAGAGTGGTGAGCCCATAAACCTGGATGAATACCTGATAGACAAGTATGAGGTAACGAATCGGCGGTTCAAGACGTTCGTGGATAGCGGAGGATATCGGAACCGCGAGTACTGGAAGCACAACTTTGTGAAAGACGGTCGCGCCATTTCCTGGGAAAGTGCGATGGCGGAATTCCGCGATCAGACCGGCAGGCCCGGTCCCTCCACTTGGGAATTGGGCCAATACCCCGCAGGAGAGGATCAGTTTCCGGTTCGTGGGCTCAGTTGGTATGAAGCCGCCGCCTATGCCGAATTTGCGGGCAAAAGCCTTCCCACGATCTACCACTGGTACAAGGCTGCGGGCCTGGGAGTGTTTTCGCACGTACTCAAATTCTGCAACTACGAAGGCATGGGACCAGTGCCTGTAGGAAGTCAGGGCGGCCTGGGATTCTTCGGAACATATGACATGGGGGGCAACGTCAAGGAGTGGTGCTGGAATGCCAACGGCGATCGCCGCTACATCCTCGGTGGAGCTTGGAACGAACCGGTCTATATGTTTAGCGACCCTGAGGCTCGACCGGCGTTCGACCGGTCTCCCACAAACGGTTTCC
>JAEHDI010001133.1 GCA_016880505.1 Bryobacterales bacterium
GGCGACGGCGGCGGTGTGCGTAATCGAAAGCGACACCGATTTCACGCCAAGCCGTTCGGCGAAACGGGCGGCCACGCCGTGGAGCAGAAGGGTCGGCTTGCCCGAGGGCAGGTTGGCGACCTCGAAGTCGCGCCAGCGCACGCCATGCCTCCAGCCGGTGCCGATGGCCTTCATTCCGGCTTCCTTGGCGGCGAAACGGGCGGCGTACCGTTCGAATCGGTTGGCTTTCCGCTCGACGTAGGCGATCTCGGCCGGGGTATATACGCGCTCGATGAATCGCCGGCCGAAACGCTCGATCGCGGCCCGGATGCGGTCCACCTCGGCGACGTCGAGACCAGTACCGGCGATCACAGCCCGGCTCCCGAGCCGGTGATCGTGAGACGGCCGTGCTTGACGCCCTTGGTGCTGATCAGGCTGTCGGCGATCTTGCGAACCACCGAGGCGTTGCCCTTGACCACCAGGACCTCGAGGCAGTTGTCATGGTCGAGGTGGACATGCAGGGCGGACAGAATGTGGTCAAAGTACTTGTGTTGGAGGTCGGTCAGCTTCTCGTTGAGCAGCCTGACGTGGTGATCATAGACGAGAGTGACCGTGCCGATTACCGGACTGTCCGGCGCCTGCCACGCCTTTTCGACAAGTTCGTCGCGGATGAGATCGCGGAACGCCTCCGAGCGGTTGGTATACCCACGGCTGAGAATCAGCGCATCGAATTTTTCGAGGAGATCGGTGTCGATGGCTACGCCGATCCGGCTTAGTTCGCCCATTTGTAGGTCAGGTTACAGCAGGTAGCGTCGGGCGGCAAGAAGGTGGCACGGTTCTGCGGATCGTGCTACCTTGAGAGCGTTCCGATGCACATCCCCGACGGATTTCTCTCCACTTCGGTGTGGGCCACGATGAGCGCCGCCACCGTGCCATCGGTCGCGTACATGGTACGGCGCGCTCAGCGTGAGGTGGAAGAGGCCCGGGTGCCATTACTCGGGGTGATGGGAGCGTTCGTTTTCGCGGCGCAAATGATCAACTTTCCGGTGGGGATCGGAACGACCGGGCACCTGATCGGCAGCGCGGTACTGGCGTACACGCTCGGACCGGCAGCCGCGAGTGTGGTCATGACGGCGATCCTCGCCGTCCAGGCGCTTGTGTTCCAGGACGGCGGTCTGCTGGCGCTCGGCGCCAACGTATTCAATATGGCGGTGGCGGGTGTGCTGGCCGCCTACCTGCCGTATCACTACTGGGGTGCAGGACGGTGGCGGAAGGCGGCCATTTTTTCAGGGGCCGCGCTATCGGTGCTGACGGGGGCGCTGCTGGCGTTGGCGCAGTTGCGATTCTCCGGCGTGGCGATGCCGGGGGCGGTCGTGTGGGTCTCGCTGGGTCTGTTCACGGTCAACGCTCTGCTGGAAGGCGGAATCACACTGGCGGTCATGCAGTCGCTGGAGGCGCTGAATCCGGGCTGGCTGCGAAAGCCGGCGGCGAGCGGGCGAACGGCGATGGGTGTACTGCTGACCGCTGCCGTGTTGCTCGCAGGCGCCGGTGTGTTGTTTGCGGCGAGCGATCCGGACGGTCTCGAGAAACTGGCGGAGAACCTCGGCATCGCATCGCATGCGCGAACTCTGCTGGAGACACCGCTCGGCGACTACGAGATGCAGTACCTGTCCTCGGGCTGGCTGCGAAAGGCCACCGCCGGGCTGGCGGGCCTGGCGCTGATCTACGGCGCCTGCGTCGTGTTCGGCAAGCTGATCGCGCGGCGAAGGAGCGCCTGATTGCACCACGTCGTACTGGACCGCTGGAGCCGGGGTGGCAGTTTCCTTCACCACCGCGACGCTCGCGCGAAGGTCCTCGCACTGCTGGCTTTCCTGATTATCGTGGCGACGACGCCGCCCGGTTCCAACGCGGCGGCAGCCGGGTACGGCGCATTCCTGGTGGCGGCGGCGCTGCTGGCAGGACTCCCGGCCGGTGGCGTGCTGTGGCGCGGCGCCGTGGTACTGCCTTTCTCGGCGGCTTTCGCCGCGATGAGCCTCTTCGCGGGCGACAGCGTACGGGCAACGGCGCTTCTTCAGAAGAGCTACTTGTCGGCACTGGCGGTGGTGATCGTCGTGGGGACAACACCGATGCCCGAACTCCTGCGAGGCCTGGAGTCGCTCGGGATCCCGCGGTTCCTTCTGCTCGTCGTCCAATTCCTGTACCGCTACCTGTTTGTAATTTCTGAGCAGGCGCAGCACATGAGGGTCGCCGCCGCAGCGCGGGGAGCGGCTTCAACCCGTGTGGTTTTCCGCCGGTGGCGGCTCCGGGCAGTGGCAGGAGCGATCAGCGTGCTGTTTGCGCGCTCCTACGCCAGATCCGAGGGCATCTACCGGGCCATGGCCGCGCGAGGTTTCCAGGGGCACATTTCGTTGCTCGCCGCGAAGCGGTTCCGATGGCAAGACGTGGCGTTCCTGGTGGCGTCGGTTGTGGTTCCGGCCGCCGTGCGAATCGCGCTCGGAGCAGGAGGCGGATGGACCCGCTGATCGAAGTCAAAGACCTGCGTTTCCGATATCCCGACGGAACGTCCGCACTCAACGGCATCGATTTTCGATTGTACCCAGGCGAAACGGTGGCGCTACTCGGCGCAAACGGATCCGGAAAGACGACGTTCGTTCTGCACCTCAACGGGATTTTGCAGGGCGAGGGCCTGGTGAGCGTTTGCGGCATGCAGGTGAGCAAGGAGACGCTGCCGGATATCCGGCGGAAAGTCGGCCTTGTATTTCAGGAAGCCGACGAACAGTTGTTCATGCCGACGGTACTCGACGACGTGACGTTCGGGCTGCTGAATCTCGGCGTTTCTCCGGAGGAAGCTGCCGCGCAAGGGCGAGAGGCACTGGCTCGCGTCGGGATGGAAGGGGTGGGCGGAAAGGCGCCCTATCACTTGAGCGCCGGTGAAAAGCGGCGGGTCGCACTTGCCGGCGTGCTTGTCATGCGGCCAGAGATACTGATCCTCGACGAGCCGACCACCTACCTGGATCCGCCCGGACAGAGGAACCTGTTGGAACTCCTTCGTGAGTTGCCTCAGGCCAAGATCGTCGTGACGCACAGCACGACCTTGGCCTTGGCTGTCGCACAGAGGGCGGTGTTCTTTCAAAAAGGAAAGGTCGCCGGTGAAGGAGTGACGGAAGAAATCATCCAGCGGTTTCAGTGGGACCCCAGGCAACCTTGCCACGGAATCCACGGAGGTTGAAACCGAAGGACGGTTTCGTTAGGCCGAAGCGGCCTGTGCCTTCCGGTACTCCGCCCAACGCCGCTTCTGTGCCTGGGCAATGCGCTTGCGGGCTGCTGCGCTGAGGCGGCGTTTTCTCGCCGGTTTCTCCGCGGCCGGACCCGCGGGAGGGTTTGACTTTACCCTCCTGGCTCCGAGCAGTGCGCGGACTTGTTGTATCTGTTCTTCGATCCGCTGCTTCTGCAACTCCAGACCTTCCAGGGCCGCTGCGTAGATCGATGTATCTTTGAGTGCTTTTGTGACTCTGGGCATTTTGTCTCCCGTCATCCAAAATAACATATCCGCGACTTAGAAGTGTCAAACCGACTTTTCCGAATCGAGGATGAAAGTTACCGGACCGTCGTTGACCAGATGGACGGCCATTGCCGCCTGGAAGACTCCGGACTGGACCGAGACCCCGCGGGTGCGGACGGAATCGATGAAGTACTCGTAGAGGTTTCGAGCCAGTTCCGGCGCCGCAGCCCGGTCGAACCCCGGCCGGCGGCCCTTTCGCACGTCGCCGTACAGAGTGAATTGCGAAACGACCAGCAGGCTTCCGCCGATGTCGAGCAAGCTGCGGTTCATTTTGCCCTCTTCATCCGGAAAAATCCGCAGGCAGACAGTTTTGTCGGCAAGGTAGTCGGCGTCGGCTCTGACGTCGGTGCGGGCAATGCCCACAAGCGCGACCAACCCCCGCTCTATGGAACCCGCGACCCGCTCACCGACTTCAACACGCGCCTCGCTCACGCGCTGAAGGACCGCTCGCATATGGTATAAGTATGGCAGAATCCGGTCATGATTGAGACTTATGCATACGCACGCGCCGGCCTGCTCGGCAATCCAAGCGACGGGTATTTCGGCAAGACTATTTCGTTACTCGTCAAGAACTTTCGCGCTCGTGTGTTGCTCTATCCGAGCGCCCGGCTTGTGATAAGACCCTCGAAGGCCGACACGCCGATATTCGAGAATCTGCAGGACCTGTACAGCACCACGCGCTGGCGGGGATATTACGGTGGGATCAGGATCATTCAGGCGCTGGTGGTCCGGTTCATCGATTACTGCCGCGAAGTAAATTTTCCCCTGGAAGACCGTAACTTCACGCTGGAGTACGAATCAAGCATCCCGCTCCGGCTGGGACTTGGCGGATCGAGCGCGATCATTACCGCCGCTCTGCGCGCGTTGTGCCAGTATTTTGAGGTTGAAATTCCCAAGCCGGTTCAAGCCAACCTTGTGCTGGAGACGGAAACCAAGGAGCTCGGCGTACCGGCGGGACATCAGGATCGCGTGATCCAGGTCTACGAAGGCCTCGTCTACATGGATTTTGCGCGCGAGTTGATGGAAACGAGGGGGTACGGAAACTACGAAAACCTCGATCCCGGGCTGCTGCCAAACATCTACGTTGCATACCGCACCAGTCTCAGTGAAGGGACCGAAATTTTTCATAGCAGCGTTAGGGAACGGTGGCGGAGGGGCGATCCCGAGGTGGTTGAAGCCATGCGAACGTGGGCGGGCTACGCGCAAGAGGGGCGCGAGGCGCTGCTGCGCCGTGATGGCGACACGCTGGCGGGGTTGATCGACGCCAATTTCGACCTGCGCGCCCAGCTCTACCACATCAGCGACGGCAACCTGCGGATGATCCGTGTCGCCCGCGAGGTTGGCGCGACTTCGAACTTCGCGGGATCCGGTGGCGCCATCGTCGGCACGTATCGGGACGAGCGGATGTACGAGTCGCTGGCAGGTGCGATGAAAGAGATCGGTGTGGCGGTGATCAAACCGAGGGTGACGTAGGACCCGTGGGCCGGTCGAGAGAGGCGAAGTAATCGAGCAGCAGTCGATGCACGAACATATAGCCGCCGCCGACTCTCCTCAGGAACAAGCGGTCTGTCGCGTAATCGAGGAAACGCACGTAATTCCAGGGTGCGCACCCGCTACGCCATAGGAGGAAACGGACGGTGAAGTGGCGAAGACAGAAGCTGGCGCCCGTGGACCACGAAGCGAGGGTTCCGACGAACAGACCAAACCACAGCGTCCCACCGGCCAACGCATGGGACGACAGCAACCATGCCAGAGTGAGCCGGCTAAGCAGATCGAGGCCCGGCTCCTCAAACAAACCGGCATTCCAGCCAACTTCGAGACACCTCAAAGCGCCGACAGTGATACTAGCCATCATTCCGAACAACATCCAGGAGACCAGTGCGGCTCGGGCCGACCTGCGGGTTCCTTCGTTCGGGCGTGTCCTGGCAGTTACCGCCGGCGTGTGCTCCAGCCCCAGATACGGCCACAGACTCGTGAAGACCAGCCCGATCCATAGTCCGGTAACCACACCGGCGTCCCGCCCAATCAGTAACGCCGCCAGCAAACCCGTGACGACGCCGGCAAGGGTACCCGGTCCCAGAACTGCGAGCAAACCCTCCTGTGATAATGACACCTGCCTCGCTGGTTTCACTGAACCGAGAAGCCAGTCAACGACCCAGGCGGCGGGGCCGATTCCCACGAGGGCGACCAACCCATATCCAGCGCCGAATACCAGGCCGGCTGCCGGGCCACTGATAGTCCCGAACACGGAGCCGGCACTCAGCGCGAAGGCAATGCCTCCGACAAAGACCAGTGACAAGGCCGGCTTTGTTGCTTGCACCCTCTCAACCGGTGCAGGGCCCTTCCGAGACCAAACAATCCACGTTGAAAGGCCGAAGACCAGGCCGACGGCTGCTGCTAGCATCAAACCGAGCACTGAGACGGTGACCGAGGCGACGGTCAGAGCCGCAACCAAAGAAAAGACAAGACGCAACAATCGGCGTTGCGCTGAGGACGGCAACCAGCTCCGGTCCAAGCTCTCCAGGTGGAACAGGCCCTGGTTGAGTCGTGCCATGGAGGACGCCAGCCACGCTAGCCAGCGAATCGTCTGATCCCTACTGTAGCGGCTTCTGGCAGCCTGCCTTCGGAACATCGTGTCCACATACCGTGCGAAAAGCCGGTGACGGGTGTCACACTCAGGCTTCGCCTCGGGCTCTGCTGTCGCGGGGCAGTCCCCGTATGCCAGCGCCGCGATGTTCAGCATGAGGGGCGTGTCAAGCAGGTCCCACAACCCAGGGTCCTTCTCCAGCGCTTCGAGTAGCGCTACGGAAGGCTGTCGCCCGCGAAGGAGGTAATCCTGAACCTGCGGGCGGGTCAGCGGCCGCACGAAAATCGCGCTTGGGAGACGAAGCCGCGCGGAAAGGGACTCATAGTCCGCGATACGGCTACAAACAGCGATCGGCAACAGCCCGTGCTGCTGCCGGAACTCGTTGATACGTTCGACGCAGGCCTCCCGATGCTTAGCCGGGACCTCATCAAAACCGTCCAGCAGCGGGAGGATTTGATCCTCGGCAATCCACCTCTCGGCCACTCTGCGCTGAAGATAATCGCTCTTTTCCAGTTCTTCCGCGAGCCAATCCGCAAGCGGCTTACCATCTAGCGCCCACGAAGCGAGATGAAACACCATCGGCACCGGATGCGTTTCATCCGCTTCCGCCCGTTGCACCAGGTCGCGCGCGAGTTCCAGCAGCAGCGTCGTCTTACCGGCGCCCGGGGCGCCCAGCACGAGCAGGCCGCTCGCGTGCATGTCGAAGATCTCCGTGACTCCCATCCGCCGAGAAAGCATCTGGGGCGAGCGAGTGGCGGCGTGCTGGCCGCGGTCCATCGGATTGCTCACTGCTTCGGGCCTGTCTTCGAACTCCAGATCGATCCGCCCTGTTTGGACAAAGACTGCTCGAGCATCCCGGAGATCCAGTCGTACCGAACTCGTTGCAGCATTTGTGCCCGGTTCTGGCGGTTCGGTCCCGATGCCCGATTGACTCCGGTCGTGTCTTCCGACTTGTCGATTTTGAACTGAATGATCGCCAGGACAACGATGAGAGCCAGCAATCCAGCAAACGCACGCCACGCATACGGCAGATACGGCGACAACCAGGTTGGAACCGCGGTTGCCGCCCAGTTCTGGACTAACCCAAGAAGCGCGGTGCAGACGACAAGCAGCACGAGGAGCGGGAGGGATGGAGACTGAGGATTTGGGCTTCATCCTGGCCCTGGAGAACGTCTTTGAGCATCATCCGCAGGTCTTTGGTAAACTGCTGCGGCGGATGGGGGCAGATCGCCTGAGGTTCTGCTTCGATATCGGCCATTTCAACCTATTTTCCACCACTCCCCTGGAGGAGTGGATGGAGGAGCTTTCAGGCTTCTTGGCAGAGCTTCACCTTCACGACAATCTGGGAGAAGATGACGACCATCTCGCCATTGGGGAGGGCAAGATCGACTTTGCCGCTTTCTTCCGCCAGCTCAAAGAAAAGGGAACCCGGCTCCTATTCACGATCGAGGCATTTGATGAAAGACAAGTTCGAGCAAGCCTAAACGCCTTGAA
>JAEHDI010001134.1 GCA_016880505.1 Bryobacterales bacterium
AAGCACCAGCGAAAGCAGGAAAGAAGAAGGTCTTCAAGAAGAAGGAAAAGAAGGTCGTTCCGTCAGGCGTCGTTCACATTCAGGCGACGTTCAACAATACGATCGTCAGCGTCGCGGATCCGACCGGAAACGTGGTCGCCTGGTCCAGCGCGGGTTCTCTGGGTTTTCGCGGTTCGCGCAAGGGAACTCCGTTTGCCGCGCAGCAGGCGTCGCTCACCGCCGCCAATAAGGCGCGGGAGGTCGGAATGCGCGCGGTCGAAGTTCACGTGAGCGGACCGGGGGCCGGACGCGAATCGGCGATTCGCGCGCTGGCCACGGCGGGATTGGACGTGAATGCGATCAAGGATGTCACGCCGATCCCCCACAACGGATGTCGTCCGCCGAAGAAGCGAAGAGTTTGAAAGAGCCTCTGGCATGCGGAATGGGACTGGTGGACCACGAGTCGCGGACCGCCCGCCACGGAAGATGGAAAGCAGGAAGAAGCTCCCTGCCAGGAGCGTAAACTGCACCTGAGATAAGGTTAAGGAGGAAGACTTGGCACGATATATTGGCCCTGTTTGCCGGCTCTGCCGGCGCGAGGGCATGAAGCTGTTCCTCAAGGGAGAGCGCTGCCACAGCGAGAAGTGCGCCATCGAGAAGCGCAACGTTCCGCCAGGACAGCACGGCAAAGACCGCCGCCCGAAGATCGTGGGCTACGGTCTGCAGCTCCGCGAGAAGCAGAAAGCTCGCCGCGTCTACGGCGTGCTCGAGAGGCAGTTCCGCAGCCAGTTCGAAAAAGCCTCCAAAATGAAGGGCATCACCGGCGAGCAGTTGCTGTCGATGCTCGAACGGCGGCTGGACAATGTCATCTATCGCATGGGTTTCGGCACGAGCCGGGCCCAGGCCCGTCAGGTCGTACGTCACGGACATATCCAGGTCAACGGGCGAAAGGTCAATATCCCGTCATTCGTCGCGAAAGTCGGCGACCTCGTCGAAGTCCGCGAGAAGAGCCGGAAGAACCCGACCATCCTAGCGGCTCGCGACGCTACCGCCCACGCACCGTGTCCGAACTGGCTCGATGTCGACCGGGAGGCGTTGCGCGGCCGCATTATCGCCATGCCGCGCCGAGATGAACTGGTTCAGATCCAGTTGAACGAGCAGTTGATCGTCGAATTGTACTCGAAGTAGCGGGGAGCGGTTTCGCCGCGCCCCTCGGCGTGGCGGAGCCGTGGGCGCAGGATTCGACAAAAGGACAAGATCCATGTTTAGAGGCTTTCAGAAACCCAAGCGGCTGGTTGCCAACACGGAGAACCTCACGGACCGTTATGGCATGTTTACGGCGCAACCCTTCGAGAGAGGGTTCGGCACCACCATCGGTAACGCACTTCGCCGGGTACTGCTCAGCTCCATCGAGGGCGCGGCGATCACGGCCGTCCGTATCGAGGGCGTCGCCCACGAGTTCAGCCCGATCCCGGGCGTGGTGGAGGACGCCACGGATATCATCCTCAATCTCAAACAGATTCCGTTCAAAATGACCGGGGACGGCGTGCGTACCGCACGACTGGTCGTCGACCAAGAGGGCGAAGTGCTGAGCAGCCAGATCGAAACCGACGCCGACGTCGAGGTGCTCGATCGCCGGATGCACATCGCCACCGTCGGCGAGAATGGCCGGCTCAATATCGAGATGCGGCTGAAGAAGGGGCGCGGATACGTCAGCGCGGATCGCAATTATGACGAAGACCTGCCCCTTGGCTATATTCCCATCGATTCCGTGCATTCCCCGGTTCGCAAGGTCAACTTCACCGTGGAGAACGCGCGGCTTGGCCAGATGACCGACTACGACAAGCTCACGTTGGAGGCCTGGACCAACGGAGCCATCTCCCCGCAGGACTCGATCGGCCAGGCCGCCAAGCTCCTCAAAGACCACATGTCCATCTTCATCAACTTTGAGGAGACACCCGAGGTCGTCGAGGAGCAAGGACTGGTTCCCAACCAGTTGAACGAGATCCTGAACCGCTCCGTCGAAGAGCTCGAACTGTCCGTACGCTCTTACAACTGCTTGAAGAACGCAAACATCCAGACCATCAGCGATCTCGTCCAGAAAACCGAAGCCGAGATGCTGCGCACCAAGAACTTCGGCCGGAAGTCCCTGAACGAGATCAAGGAAATCCTCGCTTCGCTGAACCTCTCGTTCGGAATGAAGTTCGATTCGCAGGGCCGCCTCATTATGGCGGCGGGCGCACCCGCGGCAAGCGGCCCGGATGACGGGGACGAACCCGTCGACGAAGCCGATACCGATGAAGAGCTCGGCCAGGTGAGGGAATAGGAGGCCAGCCATGAGACATAAACGAGGTGGATACAAACTTGGCAGAGACACAGCGGGCAGGCGGTCCCTGCTGCGGAACCTGGTCACCAGCGTTATCGAGCAGGAACGCGTAGTCACGACGGTGATCAAGGCCAAGGCCGCCAAGCCGCTAGTCGACAAGATGATCACGCTGGCCAAACGGGACTCCCTACATGCCCGGCGGCAGGCAGCCGCCTATCTCCAGACCCCGGCATCTGTCCAGAAGCTCTTTGAGAAGCTTGGCACTCGCTTCGGGCAGCGGAACGGCGGTTATACGCGCATCGTACGGCTCGGCTGGCGCAAGGGCGACGGCGCTGAGCAGGCGATGCTGGAACTCGTCGGCTCCGAGCTCGTCAAGCGCGCCGCAGAGCGGGCCAAGAGGCGCGAAGAACGCCTCAAGGCGATCCAGGAAGGACGGGAGCCGGACGAGCCGGCTACTGGCGCCTAAAGGTCGGTTCATCTTAAGTTATTGAGGCGCAGTTGGTTAACTACCCGCTGCGCTTTTCGCATTTCTTGGAGTGTCAAACTTTATAAAGTGACTTGAATATCACTTGACAGATATACACTCAGGTTATATTATTAGATCAGGATTTGGTTTGAAGGAGGGAAACCAAGCTATGGCGATTACCAAGTACGATCCATTCCGTGATTATGAAGACTTTCCGGCCGGGCTCCGGCTCTTCCAGGACACGCTGAACCGGTTTCTGAGTGAGCCGGCGACCCAGCGGCCGTGGACCCCGTCCGTTGACGTCCTAGAGACTGAAAACGAACTGGTCCTCAAGGCCGATCTCCCAGACGTCAGCTTGAAGGAGATCGAGATCCAGATTGAAAACGGCACCCTTAGCCTCAAAGGCGAACGCAAGTTCGAGCGGGAACAGAACGGCGTCGGCTACCATCGCATCGAGCGCAGCTACGGGACATTCGCCCGCTACTTCTCGGTCCCCGATACCGTGGATACCGACAAGGTAAAGGCGGACTACAAGAACGGCGTGCTGACCGTCACACTGCCGAAAAAGGAAGTAGCCAAGCCGAAGTCCATCAAGGTCGAGGTTCACCAGTAACCGCTTGAGGCGGTTTGCCAGGGGGCGTCGCATGGCGGCGCCTCTTCCGTTTTCCGGCTCCGGTTGTGAAACAATGAAGTCAGCAAGGGCGAGGTGACCGATCTCCAATGAATGGCATTAAAACCGTCGTACTGCTCGGGTTGTTGAGCGGGTTGCTGCTGGTGGGTGGCGAGGCCGTCGCCGGCCGGAATGGGCTCTACATGGGCCTCGCGCTGGCTGTGGTCATGAATGCCGCCAGCTACTTCTTCTCCGACAAGATCGCGCTCGCTATGTACCGTGCCCAGCCCGTTACGCAGACGGAGAACAGCCAGGTCTACGCACGGGTGGCGCCGATGGTCCAGAACTTATGCCAGCGGATGGGGCTACCGATGCCCAAGCTGTGGCTGATTCCCGAGCAGTCCCCGAACGCCTTCGCAACCGGACGCAACCCCGCGCATGCTTCGGTAGCATTCACCGCCGGGCGGCTCGAGTTGATGGACGTCAGTGAGCTGGAAGGCGTGATCGCGCACGAACTCGGACACGTCAAAAACCGCGACATTCTCATCTCCTCGGTGGCCGCGACTATTGCCGCGGCCATCACGATGGTGGCCCGCATGGCCATGTTCGCTGGTATGTTCGGCGGGCGCCGGGATGACCGCGATGATAGCGGCGGCGGCCTCGGAGGGTTGTTTATGCTGATTGTCGCTCCAATCGCGGCGATGCTGATCCAGATGGCCATCTCGCGGACGCGGGAGTACTCGGCCGACGCTACCGCGGCGCAGTACACCGGCGGGCCCCACGGACTCGTCAGCGGCCTGCGGAAACTCGAAGGCTGGTCGAAACGGATCCCCATGGACGCCTCCCCGGCGACCGCGCACATGTTCATCATCAAACCGTTCAGCGGCCAGGTGCTGATGCGGCTCTTCTCCACTCACCCTTCGACCGAAGATCGGATCCGCAGGCTGGAAGCGCTCGCGTAACTGAGGACCGGTACGCCGCCCACCGTTCGTATTTCTCGCAAGGGTGCGGATCGCATCGCGTCCGGACACCCCTGGGTCTTTTCGAGCGACGTCCAGGATCGCGGCGGAGCTTCGCCGGGCGACGTGGTGACGGTCGCAGATCCGCGCGGGCGGCCCCTCGGCACCGCCCACTACAGCGATACATCACAGATTTCCCTGCGCCTGCTCAGCGAGCGGATCGAACCCGTCGACCGAAGCTTCTTCGCTGGGCGTCTGAAGGCCGCCGCGGAGTTTCGACAACGCGTCGTTCACGACACCTCCGCTTACCGGCTCGTTCACGGCGAAGCGGACGGACTTCCCGGACTGGTCGTCGACCGCTACGGGGATTTCCTGGCCGTTCAGACGCTCGACCAGGGCATGAACCGATCTCTCCACGACATCGTGGCCTGTCTCGGGGATCTGTGCGCGCCTTCGGGCATTGTCGCGCGCAACGACGCGGCCGTCCGCGCCCGGGAGTCACTCCCGAGGGAAAGTGCCGTTCTCACCGGCAACGTTCCCGACCGCGTATCAGTCTGCCTCAACGGGCTGACCTTCCTGGTGGATATTCTCCGGGGCCAGAAAACGGGCTTCTTTCTCGACCAACGCGAAAATTACTCCGCCGCGGCCCGTTACGCCCGTGGCCACGCGCTCGACTGCTTCACGTTCGAAGGCGGTTTCGCGCTGCACCTGGCCGGCGGGTGTAAATCCGTGGAGGCCGTGGACAGTTCGGAACACGCGCTATGCCTGGCGCGCGAGAACGCCGGCTTGAACGAAATCGGCAACGTGGAGTTCCGCCAGGCGGATGTTTTCGACCTCCTGGCCGGCTACTCGGCGGCGGGTCGCCGCTTCGATACCGTAGTCCTGGACCCGCCGGGTTTCGCCAAGTCTCGCTCCGCCGTCGAAGGCGCAGCCCGCGGCTACAAGGACCTGAATCTTCGTGCTTTGCGCCTGCTCGGCACCGGCGGCGTGCTCGTCACCTGTTCCTGCTCCCACCACGTGAGCGAAGCGATGTTGTTGGAGATCGTCGCCTCGGCGTCCCTCGACGCCGGCCGGAAGCTCCGTGTCCTTGAACGTCGCACCCAGGCCCTCGATCACCCGATTCTGCTGACCGTCCCCGAGACCCATTACCTCAAGTGCGTTATTCTGGAGGTTGCGTAAACGGCTTTACCTGCCGCTCGTGAACCAAAGCTAAGTTGATTCCGACATGGCGGTCCGATATAGTCAAAAGTGGGCCGCAAACGTAAAGAATTGCTCTATTCTCAGATCTTTCGCCCGCCGGCGACGTGGCCCAGCTCGCCGGGGGTTCCGTGTACTCACAATCAGGAGGCTCTTCGTAATGTTTCGCAGTGAAGCCCTGCCCGTCATCCAGCGGCAGGCAAGTTCCCAAAAGGCGTCTGGCCGGCCCGCGGTTCTCGGTCTGCTGCGCGCGGTTCTCGTTTTTCTCTCACTGGCCGTCCTCGCGGCGCCCATGTTCGCCCAGGAGCATCACGGCGGCGAGGCCAACCTCATTCTGCCCGATCTCGATCAGGCGACGTTTCTGGGTGGAATCGGCGGCCGGTCCCTGTTAATGGTGGGACTGCTGGTCAGCGGTCTCGGCTTCCTCTTCGGCCTTGTCATCTACAAGCGGCTGCGCGACATGCCGGTGCACTCGGCGATGCGCGAGGTTTCCGAGCTCATCTACGAGACGTGCAAAACCTATCTCGCAACGCAGGGCAGATTCCTGCTGATCCTCGAGGCACTGATTGCCGTCATCATCGTTTTCTACTTCGGTTTCCTGCAAGGATTCGAGGCGTTTCGCGTCGCCATCATCCTGGTTTTCAGCGTGGTCGGCATCTCCGGCAGCTTCCTGGTGGCCGCCTTCGGCATGCGCGTGAACACCTTCGCAAATTCGCGCACGGCCTTCGCCAGCCTCCGCGGGAAGCCTTTCCCGTGCTATGACATCCCGCTCCAGGCTGGAATGAGCATTGGCATGCTGCTGATTTCGGTCGAGCTGCTCATCATGCTCTTCATTCTGCTGTTTGTGCCCGGAAACCTCGCCGGACCTTGCTTTATCGGATTCGCCATCGGTGAGTCGCTGGGCGCGGCGGCGCTGCGTGTCGCGGGCGGAATCTTCACCAAGATCGCCGACATCGGTTCCGATCTGATGAAGATCGTCTTCAAGATCAAGGAAGACGACGCGCGCAATCCGGGCGTGATCGCCGACTGCACGGGTGACAACGCGGGTGACTCGGTTGGTCCTTCGGCGGATGGCTTCGAGACCTATGGCGTCACCGGCGTTGCGCTCATCGTGTTCATCCTGCTGGCTGTCCGCGAGCCCCTCGTTCAGGTCCAGTTGCTCGTCTGGATCTTCTCAATGCGCGTCATGATGGTCATCGCGTCCGCGGTGGGATACTTCGTCAACGGCTTCATCGCCAAGGCACGATACGCCGCCGCCGACAAGATGAACTTCGAGACGCCCCTCACGACCCTGGTCTGGCTGACCTCGATTCTGTCGATCGTCCTCACCTTCATCCTCAGCGCGTTCATGATTCCGGAGCTCGTCGGCGACACGTCGCTGTGGTGGAAGCTCTCCACCGTCATCTCCTGCGGCACGTTCGCGGGCGCGCTCATTCCTGAGTTCGTCAAGGTGTTCACCTCCACCAAGTCCCGGCACGTCGGGGAGATCGTCACCGCCTCGCGCGAGGGCGGTCCGTCGCTCAACATCCTCTCGGGTTTTGTCGCCGGGAACTTCTCCGCGTACTGGCTCGGCTTCGCCATGCTGCTCCTGATGGGCATCGCCTACAGAACCAGCACGCTCGGGCTTCACGGCCTGATGGTGGAAACGCCAATGGCGATCGAAGCAGTCTTCGCCTTCGGCCTGGTTGCATTCGGCTTCCTGGGCATGGGTCCGGTTACCATCGCCGTGGACAGCTACGGTCCGGTCACCGACAACGCCCAGTCGATCTACGAACTCTCCACCATCGAAGAGCTCCCGAACATCAAGCAGGACCTAAAGAAGAACTTCGGCTTCGAGCCCGAGTTCGAGAAGGCGAAAGAGAACCTCGAGGAGAACGACGGCGCCGGCAACACTTTCAAGGCGACTTCGAAACCGGTGCTGATCGGCACCGCCGTGGTCGGCGCGACCACTATGATCTTCGCGACGGTCGTCGCCCTGACAAACGGTCTGCGCGAGAACGTGGACAAATTGTCGCTCCTCCACCCGCCGTTCCTGCTCGGCCTCATCACCGGCGGCGCGGTCATCTACTGGTTCACCGGCGCGAGCGTCCAGGCGGTCACCACCGGCGCTTATCGCGCGGTCGAGTTTATCAAGCGCAACATCAAGCTGGAAGGCTCCACCAAGGCGTCCGTCGCAGACTCGAAGAAGGTTGTGGCCATCTGCACGCAGTACGCGCAGAAGGGCATGTTTAACATCTTCCTCACCGTGTTCTTCTCCACGCTGGCTTTCGCGTTTCTGGAGCCGTTTTTCTTCGTCGGCTACCTGATCTCCATCGCGCTCTTCGGCCTGTTCCAGGCGTTCTTCATGGCCAATGCCGGCGGCGCCTGGGACAACGCAAAGAAGGTTGTCGAAACCGAACTGCGAGCCAAGGGTACGGACCTGCACGCGGCAACGGTCGTCGGCGACACCGTCGGCGATCCGTTCAAAGACACCAGTTCGGTGGCGTTGAACCCGATCATCAAGTTCACGACGCTGTTCGGGTTGCTGGCCGTCGAACTCGCGGTCTCCATGACCCGCCAGCAGGGCCCCATGGTCACCAACGTACTCTCCGCGATTTTCCTCGCGCTCTCGATGGTATTCGTCTACCGCAGTTTCTACGGTATGCGGATCGAGAGCACGGGAGCCGATAAGTAACCTTGGTCCGAGTCACGGCAAGGGGGCGGGCGTTGCCCTGCCCCTTTCGCATTTCTTGGGTCTGGTCCGATCGTCTGAAGCCCGCCGTCCCTCGTTTCAGTGGGCCGACCGGAGGGATTTCTTGAGCGCCGCCATAGACTACTTCGAACGAACCACGGAACTGCTGGAGGAGCTGCGCCGCACGCAGTTACCCGCCATCGAGCAAGCCGCCGGCATCTGCGCTTCGAGCATCGCCCAGGGCGGTC
>JAEHDI010001135.1 GCA_016880505.1 Bryobacterales bacterium
GACTGCATGTCGATGACGGTGACGGAATCGTCCGACGGATTGCCTTGATAGTAGTAGCGGCTATCCGGCGAGAAGGACAAATGCTCGGGTCCGATGCCGACGTTGATCTTCTTCACTAACTCGAGCGTCCGTGCGTCGACGATGTAAGCTGCATTGGCGCGCGTGCCACCGGTCACGACGTAGCGGCCGTCGGGGGACATCATAACCATGTGAGGATTGGCGTTGTTGCCGAGGAACGTCTTGCCGACGATTTGCCGGCTCGCGATATCCATGAAGGCGAGCTCGTTGGAGTCGCGGTTCACAATCATCACCACCTTGGTCGGATCAGGGACTTTGACGGTTCCCTGGCCTGCCGGCATCGCCGGCATTTTCGCCATGTTGGGCATGTTCGGCATGGCGGGCTGAGCCAGCGAGGACGCGGCCAGCATCGCGCCGCTGCCAAAGAGGCAGCAGGCCATCAGAAAAGGCTTAGAACTCCGCATTGTGCTCTCCTGTCGTCTGTCCCAACTAGAACGAAACGGCAAACCTCGTCCCCGGTAGAATGTATGTAGCACCGACGCTCGTATCGTGCACATATTGCAGCATGAAAGAGAGCCGCAATGCGTCGGTAAGGTACAGATTATAAAAGGCTTCCGCCAATTTCTGGTTCGGCCCGTTTACGATTTCGGTCTGTGCGTAGCCGATGCCCCAGGCATCCAGCGGATTGATGGCAAACGGCGCCTGAAAGCCTACACCGCCACTGAAGAAGTGCACCCGCGTGCCGCCAACGTCACCGTTGCCGTAGCGGCCGAACAGGGTCGCGGTGGGTGTGATCTTCTGATCGATGCTGACGCCCCAGCCCGTCCTGTCCTGGCCGGTGCTGTTGTCCAGGCGCCCCCATATCCGGTAGTGGCCTTCGGGAAGGCCGAACGGCGTGGCGATGTACTCGAATTCCGCCATCGAGAAGAGCGAGTTCGAGAGGCTGGTCGCGACCGGGTTTTCCGGATCGTCTTCACTCTGCTGAACGCCGAGCTTGATACTGTAATTGCTTTTCGGGTCCCAGATCGCGGCAAGCCCAAGTCCGTTGTTGGCCAGTCCAAGGACCTGATTGTTCACCAACGCGTCGCTAATAAAGGCGAACGTTTCGTCGTTGGCGACGGCGTTGCGATCAAAGTAGTTCGTCAGATCAACCTGTCCGATGGTCACGCCCAATCGTTGGCCGAAGAGCTCGGTCCGGATCCAGGCTTCACGGGTCTGAAGGCGATTGTTCGACAAGCGTGCAAGCTGGCTGTTCAGCAGCGTCAATCCGGGAATTTCGCCATCGGGGCCTGGGCCGCCGATCGCCACGAGGTCAGCAAAGAAGCTCGTGTTCAATGCTGCCGATTGGGCGAGAAAGGTGACATCAGCCTGGGTCACGCCGAAGACGTGGCCATTGGCCTCCTGGTCCGGTCCCTTGGTCTTGAATGCGCCTTGGACAGTCGTCACGCTGCTGACGCCGATTTCGACCCCGCTCGCGCCTTCCGCCGCCAAGGCATCCTCGATCTCCTCGCCGATGCTTTGCCGACGGAACACGCGCTGGCGCTCATACGTCAGGACCGGCCGCCGGTCGGGCGCGGGCTGGTCAAATTCGGCACC
>JAEHDI010000144.1 GCA_016880505.1 Bryobacterales bacterium
ATCTTGTCCAAAGCGCTCAGGCGCTCGATGATCATTTCTCCTATTTCTGTAGTCGATATCTCACGATCAGGGTTCTCGGCGAGTCTGGCTTCCACGCTGTCCACGACCTCGGCGAGCCGGGCCATGGACACGGGCCTTTTCTCGCAGGCTTTCAACAGCCCGGACAGCACTTTCTGGCGGTCGAACTTCTCGCGCCTGCCATCTTTCTTTACGACCATGTACGGAATTTCATCGATTCGCTCGTAGGTCGTGAAACGGCGGTCGCATTGGAGACACTGGCGACGGCGACGGATCACGTCTCCCTCTTTGCTTTCCCGGGAGTCAATTACACGGTCTTGCCGGTGTCCACAAAATGGGCAGATCATACCGACGCTCGGTCCTCCATCTCTTTCAGTTTCTGCCAGTTAATGCCTTCGCGGAAGAGCATAATGACGCCCACAGGCACAATTACTACGAATGTAATAATCCAGAGCATCAGAGCCATACCGGTTGCCACTTCAAGGGAAGCGCCGAACAACTCCGTCAGTACTACGATGGCGACAAGTTGCATGCCGCCGCCAATTCCGGGAAGCTGAACGATACTGCCGAACGATACGAACCCAAGGAAGACCATGATATCCGCGATACGGAACGACGCCAAGTCCGGAAACGCGCGGAACAGGCTCACGTAACAGGCGGCGATCAAGATCCACTCGAGGGCAGTGTAGAGCAGTATCGAGAGCAGCAATCCGGGACTCTGTGTCGACTCGACGCCGCGGACGAACGCCGCAACCAACTCCCGCAGTTTACTGTGCCATGTTGCGGGCAGGGCGGAAAGGGCGCTCAACAAACGCTGCTGCATCGACTCGGCATATCTGCCCAAAAGGAAAAGTACCACGAGGCACAAGGACCCAAGGAGGGCGGCGATCCAACCACCCGCTTTCATAACCCACGCAAATGTGGGGCCGGCGTGGACTCCGGACCCTTCCATCTGTGCCAGGGCGAATCCGAAGATCAGTAGGGCAGCAAGCAGGTCGAATATTCGCTCCAACAGCCACGCCGCTGCCTGCGAGGAAAACGGAGTTCTCTCCTTCAGGGACACGAGATAGGGGCGTACAAACTCACCCGGGCGTCCGAAAATGACGACCGCAGTGAACCCGATCGCAGTGGCCGAGAAGAGTCCTCTGATGTCGGGTCGCGGGCAGACGGGACGTATAAGAACGGCCCAGCGCAGCACCCGGCCGAAGTAGGTTGCCAGGCCCACCAGACAAGCGATGGCGAGCCAGAGCCAATCGAGGCTCCGGAACGTCGAAGCAAACAGGCGCCAATCAAACCCCTCTCGCCGCCAGCGGAATAGAAAAAGGAGGATGGCGGCGGCGAGAAGAGCCGTGAGGCTCAGGATCCAACGAACAATGGGCTTTCTTTGAATACTTCCTCCCGGCGACTTCTCATCCCCGGATGCCGGGGATAGAATAGGAAACGGCTTGCCGCCCCATGGGTTTGTGCGAACTTATCATCATAGAACCTCGTTTCTTCTACTGGAAGCCTGAAACGAGGGCAGCCGGCAGAAAAAATTCCGAGGCCGGTGGCTTTCGCGGATGGACTACGCGAGGTAGGTTATGGCAGCCGTTGCTCATGCCGCACAAATCCCGGGGACTTGGACGACCGATCCCGTGCTTGTCGGCTGGGCCTCCGCGAGCGCGCATGGCTGCCAGAGAGTAGCGGAAAACGGCTTGGATCTCGACGCCAGTGTGGTGCAACGCTGTCTCGAAGGGGAGGAGTCTGCCTGGGAAGAACTCACGAAGGCTCATACCCGGCGCGTCTTCTCTCTGTGCTACCGATTCACAAACAATTCCTCACAGGCCCAGGACCTCACGCAGGAAGTTTTCCTCCGGGTATTCCGTACGCTGAAGAGTTTCCGGGCCGGTGAGGGTTCGTTAAGCACTTGGCTGACAAGGCTGACGAGGAATCTCCTGATCGATCACTACCGCAGGACCCGATTAGAGCGGGCTACGGACTCGATTGAGGAGCAGCTTCCGATGCTCGAGGAACGAACCGCTCTTTCCGGCCGAACCGACGGCTTGCTCGCCGGGCGGGAGGCCAGCGAGGTTTTGCAGGCGGCTCTCCAGAAACTCTCTCCGGAGTTGCGGGAGACGGTCATCCTGCGTGACCTGGAGGAGATGGAGTACCGCGAAATCGCACAGACGCTGAGCGTACCTGAAGGCACTGTGAAATCGCGGTTGAACCGTGGGCGAGCGGAACTGGCGCGCGTCCTGCGCAGACAGAGGGTAGCGATATGAACTGCGCGGAACTGGATCTCCTGCTCTGTGACTACATCGACGGCACCCTCGAAGCCGCGCGGAAGGCCGCGGTGGAGGAGCACCTGGCCCGCTGCGCGGCCTGCGCCGAACTGGCGAAGGATGCGGCAGCGGCATTGGCGTTCGTCGAGCGGGTGCCGGCGGTGGAACCCCCGCCACAACTTATCACGCGGATCCTGTTCGATATTTCCGCCGAACGTGAGAAACTCGGCAACCGGCGCAGCGGTCTGCGATCGATGCTTGCCCGGTTGGCGGAACCGGTACTTCAGCCGCGTTTCGCCATGGGGATGGCCATGACGATTCTGTCGTTTTCCATGCTCGGACGATTCGCCGGCATTAATGTCCGACAGTTGCAGGCTTCCGACCTCGAACCAGCTAAGGTGTGGGCGGCGGTCGACGACCGCATGCACCGTGGATGGGCCCGGGCAGTGAAGTTCTATGAGAGCCTCCGTCTCGTCTACGAAGTCCGCTCCCGTCTGCGGGAGTTGACCGAAGCGGAGATGGAACCGGCGAATGAAGGAGCGCCCGCAGAGGCGCAGCAAAGCCCGGAGCCCGGCCCGAACCAAACATCGCAGCAACCGAGTAAAGGGCAATGAAGAAAACGGGGAGGATTATATGAACTGCCAGATGCACCCTGACCGGCCGGCAACGGCGTACTGCCGGACCTGCGGAAAGCCCCTGTGCCAGGAATGCGAGCGGCTCGCGCACGGAACGGTCTTTTGTGAGGAACACCTTCCGCTGCAAGCGCCCCCGCAAGTGAAACCGGCGGCCAGTCAACCCGGGACCGGATCACCCGGCCTGGCGTTTGTCCTCGGGCTGATCCCGGGGGTGGGCGCCATCTACAACGGCCAGTACGTAAAGGGCCTGATCCATGTCGTCATTCTTGGGACGCTCATCAGTATTGTAAGTTCGGGAGGGGCCGGTGGGTTTGAGCCGTTGTTTGGTTTCCTGATCGCCTGCTGGTTCTTCTACATGGCGTTTGAGGCGTATCACACGGCGAACAAGCGCCTCCGGGGGGAAGTGGTAGACGAATTCTCCAGCCTCTTTCCTTTGAAGCCCCGCTCCGGCGGCTTCCCGGCCGGACCTGTGCTCATCATTGCGATCGGGGTGCTGTTCCTGCTGAACACCCTGGATATCGTTCAGATCGGCCAGATACTGCGGTGGTGGCCGGTCTTCCTGATCGCCCTTGGGGCGTACATGCTGTACAACCGGATGGCCGGGAATTCGACGGCTCCAGCGAGCCGCGAGGAGGCGCCCCATGAACAATAACGAGCCCGCATTATTCCGCTCGATACGCGGTCCGATTTTGCTGATTGCTCTCGGCGCGCTATTTCTGGTGGACCAGTTCACCCCGTACGGGTTTTGGCAGACGTGGCCGGTGCTGGTGATCCTTGTCGGGGCTTTGAAACTGGCGGAACACCTGGCAGCGCGCAAGCCTCGCGACTTCGAGACTCCGGAGGGTGCGTCATGAAACCGAGGTCATTGATCGGTCCACTGCTGCTGATCCTGATCGGCGCGCTGTTCCTGCTGCATAACATTCGGCCCGACCTGGTTTCGTTCGAGGCGCTGGCGCGCTACTGGCCTTATGTCTTGATCGTATGGGGTGCGATCCGCCTGTTCGAGATCGTGGCGTGGTGGATGATCAACAAGCCGGTCCCCAGGAGTGGTGTTTCAGGCGGCGAATGGGCGCTGGTCATTCTCATCTGTCTGGTCGGAACTGGGTTCTCGGCAGTGCATCGCTTTGGACCAAGACTCCCACCGATGATCTTCCGAGGCCAGAGCGTCGAACTCTTTGGCGAAGCGTACGACTTCCCGATGGCCGAGTCGAAGACAGTTTCCGGTGTAAAGCGCTTGATCATCGAAAACCTTCGGGGCAACACGCGGATTGTGGGCGCCGACGTGGCAGAAATCAAGGCAACGGGACGCAAGACGATCCGCGCGTATGACAAGGCGGCAGCCGACGAGGCGAACCGCCAGACGCCGCTCGAGATCGTCGTCCGGGGAGAAGAAGTCGTGGTCCGGTCGAATCAGGAGAAGATGTCCGGAGAGCGGGTGGTGTCGTCGGATCTGGAACTGACCGTTCCGCGCGACATCAACATTCGGGCGACCGGCCACTACGGCGATTTTGACGTAATGAACATCAACGGCAGCGTTGAGATCGAGAGCGGCAACGCTGGAGTAAGGCTTCAGGACATCACGGGCAAAGTCCGCGTCGACCTGCGGCGCAGCGACGTCATTCGCGTCATCAACATGAAGGGGGACGTCGACGTTCTCGGCAGAGGCAGGGACGTGGAACTGGAAAGGATCGACGGCAAGGTTGTGATCAACGGCTACTATTCGGGTGACCTCACCTGCAGGGACCTTAAGAAGTCCTTTGATTTACAGAGCGGAGGGACGGAACTCAGTTTCGAGAGATTGCCGGGTCAGTTGCACATGAACCTTGGCGATTTCTCCGCCGCTAACGTTGTCGGGCCGTTTCGGCTCGTGGCGAAGAACCGCGATGTGCGGCTCGATGACTTCACCGAGGCGGTCGCGCTGACGATCGACCGCGGCGACGTAGAGCTTCGGCCAAATCGCGCTTCGATCGCGGGAATTGAAGTTTCGACCCGTTCGGGCAACGTGGAGCTGGCTCTTCCGGGTTCGGCGAAGTTCGACCTGGCTGCGACGGCGAAGATGGGCGAAGTGACGAACGAGTATGGCGAACCACTCGACGTGACGACCGAGGGACGAGGGTCGATGATTAAGGGCGCGGTCGGCGGCGGGCCAAAGATCACAATCGAGACGGACCGGGGTTCAATCACCGTACGAAAGGAATAAAATCCAACCGCCAGGGCGCGGAGTGCCTCAGATTCAGAGCACTCCGCGCTTTTTCTGTTTCTTGGGTACACCGGCGAGCGCGAGACGGATGTCCATCACGTTCGTGTTCGTCGGGCCCGTCTTCACCAGGTCGCCCAAGGGCTCAAAGAAATGGTAGGAATTGTTCTCCGATAGAAACCGGGCGGCGTCAAGACCGAGTTCGTTCGCCCGCGCGATGGTGTGGCCGTCCGCGATTGCGCCGGCGGCGTCGGTGGGACCGTCCGTGCCGTCGGTCCCGCCGCTCAACACGACAACATCCCTCAATCCGGCGAGATCGAGGGCAGCGGCGAGGACAAACTCCTGGTTGCGGCCTCCAAGTCCGTCCCCTCGCAGAGTAACCGTCGTCTCACCTCCCGTGATCAAGCAGGCAGGCGGCTTCACGGGGCGCCCGGTCGCGCTCATTTCCTTGAGGATCGCGGCATGCATGCGGGCGATCTCGCGAGTCTCCCCCTCAACGAATGTGGACAGCACCAGGGGACGAAAGCCAAGTTCGCGGGCGCGCCGTTGGGCGGCCTCTACCGCGAGCATGTTACTGCCAACGACGACGTTCTGAACTCTCTGAAATGTCGAGTCACCTGGTTTCGGTGTGTCGGGAACCGCGCCACGCAATCCCTCTTCGATGCGGTTTCGTACGGCCGCCGGGACATCCCGCTCGATGCCGTACTTGCGCAGAACCGAAAGGGCGGTCCCAAACGTCGACTCATCCGGCGCGGTGGGACCGGAGCCTATGACGTCAAGGTCGTCTCCGATGACGTCGGAGAGCAAGAGTGACAAGACGGTCGCCGGCTGCGCCAGCCGGGCAAGTTGGCCCCCCTTAAGTAGGGAGATATGCTTGCGAACCGCGTTGATCTCGTGAATATTCGCGCCACAGGCGAGCAGGAGCCGCGTCGTCTCCTGCTTTTCCTCGAGGGTAACCGGAGGAGCCGGGAGAGGGAGCAGTGCGGAAGCGCCCCCGGAGATCAGGCAGATCACCAGGTCACCTTCCCCGGCGCTCTTCACCATGTCCGCGATGCGCGCGGCGCCTTCCACGCCGGCGGGATCGGGCACGGGGTGTCCGCACTCGTTCAGCCCGATACGCCTGAGCTTCGCGATGTGCCCGTACTTCACGTTAATGCATCCGGACTGGACGCGGCGTCCCAGAAGGTGTTCAACAGCCAGGGCCATGGCGGCGCTCGCCTTGCCGGCCCCTACTACAAGGATTCGCCGGTATGACTTCAACCGGTAGCGGCGGCCCGCGGCAATGAGCACATCACGATCCAGTCTCAGGTGCCGAAGAACAGCCTGGACCGGATCAGAGGCAGCAAGGGCGGCTCGAAAGATGGAAAGAGCGTTACGGCGCAGCGTGGTTTCGGACATTGGGAACATCTCAGAATATGGGCAGCTTGAGGATCGCGTCGACGCTGGGTTCGGGATCGTCGCCGGTTACTTTGACGCAGTAGTCCGCGCGGGCATAGCTCTCGCGCCGGGCGTAGTACAAAACTTCGAACTTGACCGGATCGCGGGCGAGGGGACGGTGCGCGGACGACTCGACGCGCCGGCGAATCAGCGAAAGCGGGCAATCCAGCCACACTGTCACGCCGTTGTCTGCCACGAGGTCGAAATTTGCCACCCGGGCGAACGCGCCGCCTCCGAGCGCGACGACCAGTGGGTGGCCGGCCTGGATCATATGGACGCGCCGGCGCAAGGCTTCGGTTTCCAGCCTGCGGAATTCCTCCTCGCCGCGCGAGTCGAAGATGTCCAGGATTGACGCCCGTTCCTCGCTCTCGATATCGGCGTCAACGTCCGCGAACCCCCACCCGAGACGTGCCGCGAGGCAGGAACCGATCATGCTTTTCCCGCATGCCATAAATCCGACGAGGTAGATGCCGGGCGCGCGCTTTAGCTTGAGGATCATCCACTCCGCTCCAGCCCCGGGGACTCGACCCATCGGGCGTACGGCAGCCATAATAGTAGCATGCAGGGGGAATTGTTGCCGCTCTTTCCATTGAACATAGTGCTGTTTCCCCGAACCTCCCTGCCCCTGCACATCTTCGAGGATCGATACAAAGAAATGATCAGCGACACGCTGAAGGAACGTACGGAATTCGGCGTGGTTCTCGCGCGGGAGCAGGGCATTGTCAATGTCGGATGCACCGCCACCGTGGAGACGGTCTACAAACGGTATTCGGATGGCAGGATGGATATCGGCGCCGTCGGGCGGAGGCGATTTGAACTACTTCTTCTGAACGAGGAAAAAAGCTACTTGCGTGGACCGGTTCAGTTTTTTGATGACGAGGAGGAGGACCCCGCACCTCTCCCGCTGAAGCAGAAGGCCCTGGACGCCTTTGAGACACTGCGTTCCTTTGAGCAATCCGGTCCGGCTCTGAAGCCCGATCTGGGTGATCCACAGCTCAGCTTTCAGCTCGCGCAGATTGTGGCAGACCTCGACTTCCAGCAAACTCTTCTCGGATTGCGATCGGAGAATGAGAGACTGCGCCGGATCGTCGATTTTCTCGAAGAGTTCGTTCCGAGGCAGCGGTATGTCGGACGCATGAAGTCTGTGGCTCCGAGCAACGGCAAGGGGCAGCAGCCCGGAAGCCTCTTGGAACCATGACCCCACAACATCTGATCGTCGACGCCGACGACACGCTCTGGGAGAATAACGTTTTCTTCGAGCGGGCGTTCGAACAGTTCCTTGAATTCCTGGATCACTCGACACTCGACGCAATCGGGGTTCGGGCGGTGCTGGATGAAATCGAGCTGGTGAACAACAAGATTCACGGCTACGGTTCGGCAAATTTCGCGCTCAATCTTCGCCAGTGCTATCTGCGTCTGGCCGAGCGGCATATCCGCGAGGAAGACCTGGACCGCGTGATGATGTTCGGGGAGAAGCTGATTCATCACCCGATGGAGGTGATCCCTGGGGTGCACGAGACGCTCGAGTACCTCGCTCGGCGCCACGATCTGACGCTGTTCACAAAGGGTCACGCGGACGAGCAGAAACTCAAGCTGGATCGCTCCGGGCTCGGACCGTACTTTGCGCACACAGCGATCGTGAAGGAGAAGGATGCGGACGCATACCGGGAACTGGTGAAGCAGCGCGGGTTCGATCCGGCACGCACGTGGATGATAGGGAACTCGCCGAAATCCGACATTAACCCCGCACTGGGCGCGGGACTGGGAGCGGTGTTTATACCCCACGCCCACACCTGGACGCTCGAGCGGCAGGAGATTCCGGCTGGCAACGGCCGGCTCCTGATCCTGCAGGGCTTCTCGGAATTAAAGGATTGCTTCTAAAACTGGAGTGCTGAAAAAGTCCGAACACCGCTCAAGCCCTTAAGGAACCACGACCGCTAGGGAGCGGCAGCCCAGCGAGAATAGTAATGAATCGTACCGGTACGGCAATAACCAGCGTGACTTTTTCGCTATTCACGAAAGTGAGCAATCGAGTTAGAATTCCTAGTGCTGGCGCCCTGCCTGCCGAACGCGCGCATGAGGTGCCGGAAGGGAGCCTATGCCATACGTATCGGGGAAGTTCAGAACCCCGGCTCCCCCCGTCATGGGGAAAGGACCTCTTGACGAGGCCCTGCCGGACGTCAAGTATCTCAAACCCTCGCTCCTTTGGAGAATAGCCAGCCACATCCCACTGGCTGCCGCAGTCTTGATCATCCTTTTCCTCACCGCCGACCACCTCGGATTGCTGCCAGCCTGGATGCGGTTCTGAGCGCCGAGCGCTCCGTCAGGCAACGGTCGGCCCGCGTGAGGAGTGGTACTAGGACGGGCGCGTGGTTCGTCTTGGTACCGCGGGGCGTTAGTCCTGGGGTAGTGCTATTTACAGACCAACCCCTGACAGACGACCATTAGTTGGTCCCCCAAGAAAAGAGCAAGGATACAAGGCTGTGATGTGAGGGCAGCGATGAGGGATCGGTTCGCATTCTGGCTTGAGAATCTGCGCGCCGCCGGAGTTTCGACGCACCCTGCGGGGAACGAAACGATGCCGGGCGGTGGCGCGACTTCATTACAGCTTCCAAAGCGCCGGGACCTGCGGCCGTCGGCTATCTGGTTGATCTCCACACGGCTGCCTGTCTTGGGGTTCTTCGTACTGATGTTCGTGGTCTTCACCAGTGTGTTTCCGCCAGCCAGGAAATGGATCAGCCTATGGCTCGGGGACTCGGGTGGCGGCACGTATCAGGCGGCGAGCGTACCGCAACCCGCCGCCGGTGGTAACTCTGTTCCCGGCAAGGCGATTTTCGGAGGATCGTCCCCGGCGGGCCGTCTCAGCGTGGGCGCGAGCCGCACTGAAGTGATCAAGGTTCTCGGCAAGCCCGACAAAGAGCGAGGCGACGTTTGGGTTTACGGCGGCACCAGGATCTACTTCAAGGGCGATCGGGTAGCATCCTGGTCGCCGCCCGGCCGGACGCAAGGGAAGCGCCCGCGCAACCGAGGAACGAACTCGAAGCGGGACCAATCGCTCAACCCCCGGGAGCCTCGATTGGCGAAAGGGCCGGTCAGCATCCCGGCGATTGAGGAGGAGACTCCTGCCGGGGCGGGCGACACGCAGCAGACCGTCCGGACGCCGTAGTTCCCTACTTCAGAAACTTCGCGGACTTGTCGGCGAAGTCCAGGATCACCGCCGGGTAAACGCCCAGCAGCAGCGTACCCAACGCGGATCCCCAGAGTGCAACGGCGACTCCCACGCCGGGCGCCGTCAGCGTATCGGTCGACTCGCCGGGCTCGTGCATGTACATCACGACGATGATCCGCAGATAGTAGTAGGCGGCAACGGCGCTATTCAACAAACCGAGCACGGTCAGCCAGACCAAGCCCCCGTCGAGGGCGGCCTTGAAAACATAAAACTTTCCGAAGAAGCCGCCGGTGAGGGGGACGCCGATCAACGAGAGCAGAAAAATCGAGAACAGCGCGGCGGTGACGGGTTGGCGGACCCCCAGACCGGCAAGGTCCTGCACGTCGACGTAACGCTCACCCTTGCGGGAGAAGTGGGTCACGACGGTGAAGGCGCCGATGTTCATCAGTGCGTAAGAGGCGAGGTAGAACATCGCGGCCGCGGTACCCAACTGAGAGTGCGCCGTAACGGCAACCAGGACATAGCCGGCGTGAGCGATCGAACTGTAAGCGAGCAGCCGCTTGATGTTGGACTGCGTCAATGCGGCGAAGTTGCCGATGATCATCGTAAACAGAGCCGAGAGCCATACAAAGGGCTCCCAACGCGCGCTGATCGGCTCGAAGGCCGTGATGTAGACCCGAAGCAGGATGGCGAAAGCGGCAGCCTTGGGACCCGCGGAGAGGAACGCGGCGACAGGCGCCGGCGCTCCCTGATAGACGTCGGGAGCCCAGATCTGAAACGGCCATGCCGAAATCTTGAACGCGAAGCCGACAAACATCAGCGCGGCGGCGGCGGCAACAAGGAGCTCGGACCTGATTGACTCAAGTCCGGTGAGCGCGGCCCGAATTTCAGGCAGGCTGGTCGTGCCCGTTAAGCCGTAGGTCCACGCGACGCCGTAAAGCAGGAACGCCGTGGCGAAGGAGCCGAGCAGGAAATACTTGAGCGCCGACTCATTGGCGCGGCGGTCGTCGCGAAGGTAGCCGGCGAGGATGTAGCTGGCGATCGACGAGATCTCGAGACCGACGAACATGATGATCAGCTCGTTCGAAGCCGCCATCACGCACTGCCCGACCACAGAGAACAGAAGCAGTGCGTAGTACTCGCCCGGCTCAACGCCTTCGCGGCGGAGGTAGTGGCTGGAGGAAAGCAACGTAAGGACGCCGACGGCAATGACAAGCACTCGAAAAAACGTCGCGAAGCCGTCGACCATCAACATCCCCTGAAATGCGGGGCCCGGGTTCGACTGTGCCGCAATCGCCGCAACGGCCGACGCCAGCAGGCCGGCGAGCGCGAAGGAACCGAGCCGCGAAGCGCCTCTGTTCCGGGAGAACGGCGTCATAACCAT
>JAEHDI010001136.1 GCA_016880505.1 Bryobacterales bacterium
ATGATGCAGCACGCGTCCAAACCCTCTGCATTCTTGACTTCCACAGGTTGGGGGATGACGCCCGGGCGGACTGGCTCGAGCAGGGTCTTGCAGACATGATGATCCGCACCATGGACTCGCTCAGCCCCTACCTGGTGATCGAGCGCAAGCATTTGAGGGAGATCCTGCGGGAACACGGCCTGGCGGGGAGCGGGATCGTCGACGTGACCACGGCGGTCCGCCAAGCGCAACTCGTCAAGGCGGAGCTTCTGCTGTTGGGAAGCTTCGCCCTGGAAGGGGATCAACTGACGATACAGGTTCGCCTGGTCCGGGTCTCGGACGAGCGGGTTCTGACTCAGATCACTTGGAAAGACCACGCGAGCCGAGTGCTCGCCGCTCCGCGGGCGCTCAGCGAGAAACTCCTGGCGAGTGTCGGAAGCCCGTTCGATTCCGGGAAACTGGAGGGCATCGAAAAACACATCCCGGTGACGATCGATGTGGCGAAATCATACTACCGGGGCGTCAGCGCCTTCGACGAGGGCCGCTATCCCGAAGCGCTGGCTCACTACCTGGATGCGGCACGCGGCGCCGGCGACTTCCGCACAGCCCACGCAGCCGTCCTTGAGATGTACTACCTGCTCGGCAGGAGTGAACATGCCGTCCTGTTCGCGCGGGAGCTTGCCAGGTCCTACGAAGAGAAGGGTGAGGCGCCAGCCGCCGTGGAGTATTACTTCACGGCCGCCCGGGAGTGCCTGGACCCTTTGAACAATCCCGGACTCGCGATCGAGTTATTGGGGAGGCTCTTGCGGCTGGTGGAAGAGCACGAGCGCATCACCGGGGAAATCGCGAGAACCAAGCGTTCCATTCTGGACAGGATCACCGCGTTGCAGGGAACAGGTAATTCCTTCCAGCCTGAGAAGATCCTGGCGGATCGCGACATTCGTCATCGGATGTGGACTGGCGATATCGAAAGGGAGCTGGCACGCAGGCAAGAAGAGCAGGCGCGCGGCGGCTACTCCGTGTTTGAGGACGGGAATTGGATCAAGCAGCCAGTGCCGGCCCCCTCGATGCTCATGTGGAGGATTCGCGCACGGCAGTCTCTGGCTCGCGCGTATGCCCGCTCGGGCAACATCGAACCGGCTCTGGACCGATACCGGGAACTGCTGGAGGAGCACGAGTTCCTTCCCCGGCTCTACGATCGGTCGGTTCTCGACCCAATCAAGACGGAAGCTCACTTCATGCTTCTTCGACATTACGCCGAGACCGGCCGGCTGGTCCGAAATCACGCCATGAATCGGATCAACAGGCTCAACTTTGTGAGGGATGGTCTCGTGTTCACGCGTGATTCCCGCACTCCCGCCCCGGATGCGCGGGCGCGGGTCTCTTCCCGTAACCCACACCTGACCCACGAGTACTTCGATTTCGCGGCACCGCAGGGATATCAGATCGATTCTGTCACCCTGCGGACCCGGATCCAAGCAGCGGCGGAGTTCAGTTTCGATCGGCCGCAGCCGGCCGGCTGGCCGCCGCAGTTCTCCTTTTCGAAGCGGATCGGACAGTTTCGGTTCCCCACACAGGGCGTTTACGAGCGCAAAGTCAACCCGCCCCGAGGAACGGAGTTCCTTTCCCTGGGCTCGATCTGGGCGCCCGGGCCGAACGTCAATCGATGGGAAATCTCGTTCGAGGTTTCCAGAAAGGGGGCCGTTGCGGCGGCGCGCGCGGATGCTCACACAGATCCCGCGATCCGAAAGCTCATTGACCGTTATGCGGCCGGCTGGGAGCGTGCCTCGGTAGTCCGAGACGCCCAGACCGCCATCTATTCCGGCGACCCTCGCCTCGACGTGTACGCCGAAGACTGGCTTGTCTACTCCATGGACGGCGACATCCGGATCTTCCATCAGCGTGACCCGCGGACCGAGATTAGTCTGCCGGTAACGGTCAACACCAGGGAGCAAGAATTCGACCCGTCGCTGGTCCGGACGCACGACGGCCGGTATGCGCTCCTTTGGGCCAGGGGAAGCAGCAGGAGAAACGCGGCGCGCTTCGTGGCTTTCTCGGCGGATCTGCTGCGATGGGAGACGCCGCAGCGTATGGCATTCGAAGAGCCTCCCGCCAATACCGGCTACACCTACGCGCAGGCGGAGCCTCTGGAGCGGAGTTACAACGTAGTCCCTGCCGGCCGTGGCTACGTCATGCTGCTGGCGCAGGGCTTCGTGCGTCACTCCGCGGACCTGAGGAAGTGGGGCCCGCCGCGTAAGGAGATTCCGCAAGACCTCCTCCGGAACCGTCTTGTTAAGGGCAGGGATGGAACCATCTGGGCAGTGTACGAGAACTCATCGAACGAACTTCAGCCATATACGCAGGAGGACTGGCTGCACGGATATTTTGTGGTCGACGGCAAGAGTTATCGACACGTGACGGAGTTGCGGGTGAGCCGCAGCGCGGACGGGATTCGATGGGAAGCGGCTAGCAAGGTTGTTCTGCCGGGCCAGCCCAGCGGGGTGTGGGCCTTTCTCCTCGACGAACGGCAGATCGGCATCGCCGTGGGTTTCAACAACCTGAACGTGAAATGGTTTACGGCCTCGCCCGTTGGCGACCTAACACAGATCGACTCCCAGATTCAGTTCACGCACCAGTCCGAGGCGGCCGATTTTTTTGTGCAGGGCGCCTCACTGACCTGCATTCGCCCCGTCTTTGACTTTGAGAGGCAAAAGCCGATGTTGCTGGCCACCAGCACAGACCGCTTATTGGGAGGCGCCGGCAAGAGATGAGGCAGCCCTCGGCTTGGACTCGCGTCCTCGTGATCACGGCGATGACCTTCCACGTGGCGTCGGCGGGCAATCAGCCGCCACGCATCTGGATTCTCCCCTTCGACCACCTTCAGGCTGACTCGTCTCTGGATTACCTGCGGGAAGCCCTTCCGGCGCTACTGGCGGTAGCGGTTTCCCGGTCCGACGAGCATACTCTCGTCGACCGGCAGCACCTCGATCAGGTGCTCGCCGAGCAGTCCCTGACTCTGGAGGGGCTGACTTCGGGAGACACCAGGCGGATCGGCGGGCTTCTCGGTGCAACCATGATGATCTCCGGAAGCTTTGTCCGCCAGGAAGAGGAACTTCTGATCACCATGCGGGCCTCGGATCTGGAGATGGGAGTCATCAGCGCGACCGCCGAAGGCCGCGGTCCCGTGGACCAGCCTGCTCAACTCGTGAGCAAGCTGTATCGCCAATTGGCCCGCAACCTCGACAGGCGGTTGCCCGATGTGGTTCCGGACCTTATCGACGAGGCGCCGACAGCCAACCTGCACTTCATGAAGGGTCTCGGCCACTTCTACAGCGCGCGGCACAGCCTCGCTCTTGGGGAATTCCTCCTCGCTGGCGAGGAGAAAGCGCTCACTGAGGTTTCCCGGCTGTGGCTGGCCAACGTCTACATGGCTCAACAACAGTACGCACACGCATATCTGGAGCTGACCCGGCTAGCGGGCGCCGGTTCGCGTGATTTCCGAGAGAAGGAAGTCGCTACCAAGATGCGCGAGTGCGAGCAGCACCTGAGCCCGGAGGACGTGAAGACAATCCGGGAACTAGCCGCGCACCAGGCTCCGTCCAAGGAGTAGACCTGTCCCATGCGAACCTCGTGCCTTCTGGCTGTTGCGATGATGGCGAGCATTGCCGCGTTCGCAGCATCTTCCAGGGACCCAGCCCTGGTCACTCCCCGGCCAGAGCCGAACGAGCCATTCCGTTTCTTTGGAGACCGAACCGTCATAGTGCCTCTCCTGATCTATGCGCCGGAACCCGACGGGCTCGCTATCCGCGCAGAGTTAGTGCAACTAACCTCCAGCCTCACCGCGACTGTCGCCAGGGAGCTTGAAGTGCCGTTCTCCGCCGGCCGCACCGTGGGTCCCGGGAACGAGGCGGCCCTCTCCGTGCCGCTCCCGGCTGTGAAACGGGAGACGGACTTTGAACTCCGGTTCCGGTCTCGCCGGCAAGAAGACGGAGTCTGGCAGCCGGCCGGGCGGGTCGCCATTCGGGTGTATCCAGCCGATCTGTTGAGTCCGCTCCGTGCCTGGGCCGAGTCTCACGCGCTCCGCGTGGAAGACGATCACGGGTCCCTCTCCGAATTCCTCCGCCGGGAGGAGATTCGGGTTGCCGCCCGGCCCGGCCCTCGAGGCATAGCATTGTATTCCGGGACGCGAGCGATCGAGAAACGGGAGAACATTCCGACCCGCGACGACGAATCGGCCGTCGTGTTCACCGAGCGTGAGACCGAAGTACCGCGCCTTCTCATCGATCGCACCGGCCGCGCGGCGACCATCAAGGTTGAGATGCGGATTGTGGACCGCCTGGCCACTGACCCGCTGGCACAAAAGTTCTTTCTCGAAGTGTTCCAGCTTCTTCATGAGCAGGAACCGTCCACGAAAGGAGTTATCCGATGAGCGAACCGATTGGAAACCGGATGCATCGCGCCATGCTCCTGCTGGCGCTCTCGCTGTTGTGGGCAGTGCTCCCCGCGGCGGCCGCGGACGAGCAGCCGCTGGCGATCGCCGTTCTCGACTTTGAGGCGGATCGTAAAGAACTAGCGCCGGCGGCGAAGGAGGTGACTGAGCTTCTCATCACGGGGTTGGCAAGCTCACCGCACCTCATTCTGGTCGAACGCCAGCGATTGGGTGAGGTCCTGAGTGAAATCGAGCTTGGCATCTCCGGCACGGTCAGTCCCGACACGGCGGCCAAGCTGGGCCGCCTGGTCGGCGCGAAGGCCTTCATCACGGGGCGTGTGTTCCCCTCGGGTGAAGACCTGGTGGCCGTCGCGCGCGCGATCGGCACGGAGACCGGACAGGTCTACGCCGAGAGCGCGAAACTGGCGGCCAACGAGCCAGCCGGCAAGATTGGGGAGATGCTCGCCAAGAAGCTATCCTCGCGCCTGAAGGACTCGCGCAAGAGCCTGGCCGCGCCTCCGGATGCCAGGGAAGACCGCATGCGGAGTCTCGCGCGGCTGGCACAGGGAAAGACGCTGCCATCCGTTTCCATATCGATCCCCGAGCGGCATTCCGGCAGGGCCGCGTTGGATCCGGCCGCCGAGACCGAAATCGGCCGCATCCTCGGCTCGCTGGGCTTCCGTCTCCTGGATCCCGACTCCAGCTTTCGCCCGGACGTTCGGATTACTGGAGAGGCCTTCAGCGAAGTGGGGTCGCGGCGGGGCAATCTCGTTTCGGCCAGCGGGCGCGTCGAGGTCAAAGCCGTTGATCGGGTCAGCCGCATGATAGTCGCTGTCGATCGACAAACTGAGGTCGCGGTGGACCTGTCTGGAGAAATGGCTGGAAAGAAGGCGTTGCAGGATGCCTCGGAGGCCTTATCCGAGCGGCTGGTGCGTGCGTTGCTGAAGGGGCTTTGATCTTCCCACTACGTTTGGGCGGAGAGGCGGGCGCGGACGATTCGTCCAAACGAGGTGGCGGTGTATCGTTCGACGATGAGGGGGGCGTTGTGCCAGCTCCAGGCCGCCCAGCCCATCTGCAGACTATCGAAATAGTCGAGGAGCTTCCGGCCCCATTTGAGATCACTCTCGGCGCCACCCCATTCCCCGGCGAACACGGGCACTGTCGCCGCAAGATGGCCGAAGGCCTCGTGCCAGTTCCTGCCCTTGATCGGATAGACATGGGTGGAGTAGACCAGGCGCGGAATGTCCATCGGCATACCTCTCAGGTCATACGCCCAGTTGGTGCCACCGACAAAAATCAAGGAATCACGGTTGGCGTCGCGAATCGCAGCAATCAGTTTGCGCGCCCACGGCTGCCACTCCGCCATCGTGACGCGATACAGGCCTGGCGGGTAGGTTGTCCCGTCTTCCCGGTTGAGGAGGTACGGGTCGTCGGGAAGCCGATCGTGCGGCTCATTGAAGATGTCGTACAGTACAGCCGGCTCGTTCCGGTAACGAGTGGCGAGCAGGTCCCAGAGTTCGATGGACTGCATATTCGGCAATGGGGCGACGAAGTTCCGGCCGCCGCCATAGGCACGATCCGCATCCAGCCACTGCAAGTCCAGAAGAGTATAAGCGCCGAATCCGGACGCCCAGCGGATCACTTGATCCAACGCCCGGCAATATGCGTCGGCCGTCCAACCGCCCCGCCCGCGCAAAACCCAGTCCTGGTTAAAGGGCAGACGGATTACGTTCGCGCCCCACTCTTGGACGATGGTTCGGATTTCATTGCGGGAAATTTCCGCGGCGGAGAGGAAGCCTTGCTCGTCCGGTTCAGAGTATTCCAGTCCGGACCGGTTCAGGCCGCGCAGAAGAACAGTCTCCCTCGTGTCGGTCCTGACGATTCGGTTGCCCTCGGTTGTCAAGTACGGCAGCCCGTTCGAGAGGTCACCATCCATGGCTTGATCGTACATCGGCGGACATAGTGCGGATGAGCGAGGACGCGGTCGGGCGCCGCGCCCTCACGGGCGTTGTTTATGGACTGCACCCTGAGGTCGCGGCTCGCTAACTGCATCCGAAATACAGGCCATGAGCTTGCGCTCGAGGAACCGGGTCTCCGAGGGGTTGCGGGCCAGCTTCAAGGCCCCTTCAAAACAAACCCGGGCTTCTTCCCTGCGTCCCGCCAAGCGGTGGAACTCCCCCTGAGCGGCGGGATAAAAGGGATAGTCCTTGAGCTTGGGAAGGTCGGGAATCTTTTCCAGTTCCACCAGACCCTTTTCAGGGCCTTGGGCCTGTCCCACCGCGATGGCCCGGTTCAGGGCCACGATGGGTGTGGGTTTCAACCGGAACAGCAGGTCGTAGAGCTCCTGGATGCGGCCCCAGTCGGTCTTCTCGTAAGTTTCCGCGCCGCTGTGCAGCGACGCGATGGCCGCCTCCAGGTGGAACTCGCTCAGCTCGTTTTCCGTAGCGGACTTTTCCAGGAAATGGAATCCCTTTCCGATCAGAGCCCGGTCCCATTTGGAGCGGTCCTGGTTTTCCAGTTGGATGAGGAAGCCTTCCGCATCCACGCGCCCGGGCAGGCGGGCGGCGTTGAAGCAAAAGAGCGCCAGAAGGGCGAAGGTCTTGGGCCGGGCGCCTTGGGGATGCTCGCTTAACAGAAGGGCCAGGCGCAGGGCCTCATAACAGAGGTCCTCCCGGATGGTCCTCTCGGACTGGCTACCGTGGTACCCCTCGTTGAAAAGAAGGTAAACCGCCTGGTAGACCGCCTCCAGCCGCCCGGGGATGTCGGAAGCGTCCGTGACTTCCACGAAGGTCCCCGACTCGCGAAAGAGCTTGCGGGCCCGGCCCAACCTCTTTTCGATCGATTCCTCGCCGGCCAAGAGGGCGCTGGCGATCTCGGCCACGCTGAAGCCGCAAAGGGTCTTGAGGATGAGGGTCACCTGGACCTCGGTGGAGAGCCCAGGGTGGCAGCAGGAGAACATCATGCGAAGCTGGTCGTCCTGGATCTCCTTTTCGGACGCGGGCTCGCCGCCGGTGTTTTCCTCCCGCAGTTTCAGAAGATAGGTGAGTTCGGGGATGAGGTAGCGGAATTGGTTGTCGCGGCGGATCAGATCGATGGCCCGGTTGCGGGCCACACGCATGAGCCAGGCGGAGGGGTTGCCGGGAAGACCGTGCATGGACCAGGCCTGCAGGGCCTGGCAAAGGGTGTCCTGGACGACGTCCTCGGCCAGGTCGAGGCGGCCCAACCCGAAAAGCCTGGTCAAATAAGAGACCATCTTCCCCGCCTCCCGGCGGAAAAGATGGTCCACCAATCCCGGTACGTCCTGCGTAAGGCCTCCCGAAAGATCACATCGAAACGATGGGCCTCACCTCGACCATCCCCTCGCCTTCCAGAATGGGACAGCCCTTGGATAATTCCACCGCCTCGGCCAGGTCCTTGGCTTCCACAAGGAGGTAGCCACCGATAGTGTCCTTGGCCTCGGCGTAGGGCCCGTCGGTGACGATCTTGGCCCTGCCCCGGACCACCTTGCCCGTGCCGTCCAGCCTTTCCCCTGCCTTGATGAAGTGGCCGGCCTTCTTCAAGTCCTCCAGCCAATTCATCCATACCTTCGTGAGCCGTTGCATCTCCTCTGGGGAAGCGGGCTTCCAATTCCCCTGTTTGTTCCAGAACAAATACAGGAAATTCGCCATGTGACTTCTCCTTTTCTCAGTTCAACTGAATTCTGGCGCCGGAACAAGCCGGCGCGGCCTGGAGGCCCTTCTTGGG
>JAEHDI010000145.1 GCA_016880505.1 Bryobacterales bacterium
CCCTGCTCTCCCGGACCGGGACGAGCCCGGCCACCGCCACTGGAGCGCCCTCTACGCCAAGCCCATCGTCTTTGTCATCCTCACTTGTGTGGCAGTGGGCATCTATGTGGCGAGAACCATCCCGGTTGCGGTTTTCCCCGAGACTGATTTTCCGCGGGTTGTAATCGGGGTGGACAACGGTGTAGCCCCTATCGACCAGATGCTGGTGACTGTGACACGCCCCATTGAGGACGGCGTCAACACCGTCCAGGGCCTGGACCGCGTGTGGTCCATCACTAGCCGCGGCACGGCGCAGATCGACCTGTTCTTCGACTGGAAGGTGGATATGTACCAGACCCTGGATATGGTCAACGCCGCGCTGGCTCGCATCCAGCCCAACCTGCCTCCCACAGTGAAGCTCACCGCTCACCGCTTGACCTTCGCCGCTTTCCCGATCATGGGTTACAGCCTCACCTCGGACACGGTGCCCCAGACGCAACTATGGGAGATGGCCACCTACAGCCTTAAGCCACGCCTGAACCGCATGCCCGGCGTTTCGATGGTCGTGGTCCAGGGCGGTCAGAAGCCTGAATTCGAGGTGCGGCCCGACCCGGGCAAGCTAGTCCAGGCCTCGACCACGATCCCCAACATCTTGGAAGCTCTCGGGCGGACCAACCTGATCGATTCGCCCGGGCTGATGGAGTACAACCATCAGCTCGTGCTCAGCCTGGTGAGCGGTCAGGTGCGCACGCCGGCTCAGATTTCAGATGTCGTGGTCAAGACCACTCCGGCGGGGACGCCGGTCCGCATCGGCGACATCGCCGCGGTGACGCCTTCGGTCATGCCGGTCTACACCATCGTCACGGCCAACGAGAAGCCCGCCGTGTTGCTCAGCATCTACCGGCAGCCCGACGGAAACACTGTAACCGTGGCCGACGCGGTGCATGCCGAGGTGGAGAGCATACGGCGGACGCTGCCTCCCGGGGTGCAACTACGGCCGTTCTATGACCAGTCCGAGATCGTCAACGCCTCCATCGCCAGCGTGCGAGACGCCATCTTGGTCGGATTGATCCTCGCCTCGCTCATCATGGTGCTGTTCCTGCGTGACTGGGGGACTTCCTTGGTAGCGGGCCTTGTGATCCCGGCCACCATCGGCATCACGTTCATCGCCCTGCGCCTGATGGGGGAGACCTTCAACCTGATGACGCTCGGCGGGCTGGCGGCGGCCGTCGGCCTGGTGATCGACGACGCCATTGTCGTTGTCGAGAACATCGTCGTGCACCGCGGCCAGGGGCAGACGCGCGCCGAGGCTATCCAAGCCGCGATTCACGAGATCCGCGTCCCACTGATAGGATCCACCATCACGCCGATCGTGGTGTTCGTTCCGTTGATCGCCATCACCGGTGTGACCGGCCTCTTCTTCCGTGCCCTGGCGGTGACAGTGGCCGCGGCGCTACTGACGTCGCTCTTTCTGGCCCTGACCTGGACACCCACTCTCAGTCACTTTTTCGTCCGTAGGCGTACGGAAGGCCGCGCCCCACGGCACCGGGTCTTCGGTTTCGTGATGCGCCTGTATGAGTGGGTTCTGCCCGTGGTGCTCCGGCGCCCAGTCTGGCTGGGAGCCGCATGCCTAGGGCTAGTGGCCGGTTCCTACTTCTGCTACCAGGTGCTCGGCTCGGACCTGTTGCCGGGGATGGACGAAGGCGGGTTCATCATTGACTACGTCATGCCGGCTGGATCCTCTCTGAAGGACACCAATCGGGCCCTGCTGACCGTGGAACGGATCCTCCGCGAGACACCCGAAGTGGAGAACAGCTCCCGGCGGACCGGCCTCGAACTGGGCTTGGCCGCGGTCACCGAGGCCAATACCGGCGACATCGCCGTCAAGCTGAAGCTGGACCGAGACCGCAGTTCGGAGGAAGTCATGTCCGAAGTCCGCGAGAAGATCTCTGCGCAGGTGCCCATGCTCCAGGTGGAGTTCGTGCAGCTTCTTCAGGACATGATTGGCGACCTTAGCAATGCTCCCGAGCCGATCATCATCAAGCTTTTTTCGGAGGATCCGGCGTTGCGCCGTGAGTGGGCTCCGCGCGTGGCACAGGCAATCGAGAAGCTGCCGGGAGTTGTGGACGTGATGAACGGCATAGAAAACACCATCAGCGGCCCGGCTGTGAACTTCCAAGTGAACCCCGCCGTGACAGCCCGAGCCGGGTTTAGCCCGGAGGAGATCGAGCAGGCCGCTGCCGCCATGTTGCAGGGCGTACCGGCGTCCACCCCAGTGGTGCTGAATGACCGGGCGTATCCGATCCGCGTGCGCTTTGGACCTGAGGCCCGCGGCTCGCTGGACGCCATCCGCAACACACTGCTCGTCAGCGGGAGCGGCAAGACCGCGACCTTGGGTTCGCTGGCCCGAATGACGGAACTGCCGGGCCAGACCGAAATCCGCCGTGAGAACCTTCTAGCGACGGTCGATATCACGGGACGGCTGGAAGGAGTGAGCCTCGGGGCAGGCATGGCGGCAGTTCAGCGGACCGTGACGGGGCTGAACCTGCCTCCAGCTATCCGCGTAAAGTACGGCGGTGCGTACGAGGAGCAACAGCGCTCCTTCCGGGACCTCTCGTTTGTGCTGACCCTGGCGATCTTGCTGGTCTTCATTGTCCTGCTCTTCGAGTTCCGCAACTTCGCCGCCCCCCTGGCGGTACTCAGCTCCGCTTTGCTGTCAACCTGCGGCGTCTTCGTGGCCTTGCTGGTCACCGGCAAGACCTTTAATCTGTCTTCGTTCATGGGTCTGATCATGGTGATCGGCATCGTGGCCAAGAACGGGATTCTGCTGCTCGACGCTGACCAGAAGTACCGTACGGCGGGAATCCCGCCCCAGGAAAGCATGCTGCGCGCGGGAGAGCGGCGGCTCCGGCCCATCATGATGACCGCCCTAGCCACCGTGGCCGGGATGATTCCGCTGGCGATCGCCTGGGGCGCCGGCTCACAGATGCTCCAACCCCTGGCAATCGCGGTGATCGGCGGAATCCTCGCCTCGATGGTGCTCTCGCTCATCGTTACGCCCGCCGTCCGCTACTACCTGGGCGCCCGTATAAGCGAGGAGTAGAAAATGAGACGGCTCCTATAGGACAAGGTGCCGCAATTTGACTGGGGACGACTTCATTTACTTCTGCATGGGTCCGGCCATGGGGCCGGATGGGAAGCTGGTAATTGCGCTCCCCATGGGCGACAAGAAGTTGCCCGGCATCGCCGCCGAGGATATCGGCGCTGCGGCTACGGCATCTTCAAGCAGGGCAGCCGCTGGATCGGCAAGACTCACGAATTCCACGGGGAGGCAGCAACACAGTACGTGGTATGGTCCGAAACGTCATGCGAGACACGGCAGTGAGGCCGGCGTTGATTCTCATGCTTGCGCCGGCGTTTTGCGTTGCCGCAGCCGGGGAATGGCAATCCCTCTTTGACGGCAAAACGCTGGAGGGGTGGCGGGAGACGCCGTTTACGGGACGCGGCCAGGTCCGGGTGGAGAATGGAACCATCCTTCTTGGACGCGGCAAGCCCATGACCGGCGTCACGTGGACCGGTTCGTTTCCGAAGTCCGGCTATGAGGTTCGCTTCGAGGGGGCGCGGGTTGAGGGAAACGACTTCTTCGCGAGCCTCACGTTTCCTGTCGAAGATTCCTTTTGCACCTGGGTCACCGGCGGATGGGGCGGCGATATCGTCGGACTCTCCAGCCTGGACGGATGGGATGCATCGGACAACGAAACGCGAATCTACTTCAACTTTGAGAACGGCCGTTGGTATGCGCTCCGCCTGCAAGTGACCGCGGACCGGATCATGGCCTGGATCGACGAGCGGCGGGTCATCAACGTCGAGATCCGAGGCCGGTCCGTCGG
>JAEHDI010001137.1 GCA_016880505.1 Bryobacterales bacterium
CCCTCAGCCGGCAATTCCAACGCTTCCGCCAGCTCGCCGGACACATAGAGCGACCGGATGCCGAGGTACGGGCGGGCGTACCGTCCTCGGGCCTGGTAATCGTCGAGGCGCGACTTGGCGCGGTTGATCGGGATGGCGAAACCGATGCCGATGTTGGCGGCACCGACGATCATCGTGTTGATCCCGATCACGTTGCCGTACGTGTCAAGCAGCGGCCCGCCGCTGTTGCCGGGGTTGATGGCCGCGTCCGTCTGGATCATGTCTTCCATCGGCCGGTTCGCCTCCGCTTCGATGCTGCGGTTCAAAGAGCTGATCACGCCTGTAGTCAGTGTGCCTTCCAGGCCGAAGGGGTTGCCAATGGCGAGCACCTTCTGGCCCACCTGCAACTGGTCGGAATCGCCAAGCTTGAGGAACGGCAGCTTCTTCCTGGGCGAGATCTTCAGCAGCGCAAGGTCGCCCGCTTCATCATTGAACAGGACACGCGCCTCGTAGGTGCTCTTGTCGGCAAGGATCACCTTGATTTGGCGGCCGCCGGAAACGACATGGTTGTTGGTGACGATCTGGCCGTCTCCGTTCACGAGGAAGCCGGAACCGGAGCCTTCGACCGGAACGAGACGGAAGAACCAGTCCTCGCGGTAGACCACGGTGGTAATGTTCACGGTCGCATTGTGGGCTGTTTTATAGACCTCGATGTTATTCAGCTCGTCGGAGCTAAGCCCAGCCGAACGGGCCCGGTCCGGCTCCGTCCAGAGCCGGCCGGCATCGCGGACGGGGGCCAGCGCGTTGCGTGGATTCCAGTGGGTGACCGATGTCAGCAGGTAGAATCCACCCAGAATGAAGGCAGCGAGGATCAAGATGCGCTTGAACATTGCGGGATACTCCTAAGGAGATTGTAAACTGCCCGGGTCTGACGGAGCGTGTCCTCCTTGGAACCGGAAGTATCGATGATGTAGGTGGCGTATTTTCGCTTTTCGTCGAGCGGCATCTGGCGGCGGATGCGGGCGCGTACTACCTCGGGATCGGACCCGTCCCGGAGCACGGCGCGCTCCACCTGCTGCTCTTCGCCACACACGGCCAGGATAATTGCGTCGAACCGCTTGTAGCTGCCTGTCTCGATGAGGATAGCGGCTTCCACCACGGCGATTGCGCCGGGTTCGCGAGCGGCGATCTTCGCAACGAATTCCTCTTCGCGGCGGATCACGGGCGGGTGAACGAGCCGGTTGAGCGCGGCCAGCCGCTCGGGATCATCGAATACGTCGGCGGCCAGGCGCTTGCGGTCAATCGTGCCGTCCGGATTGAGGATCCTGGCGCCAAACTCGCGTACGACGCCGTCGTAGGCTTCACCTCCGGGGAGCAGAACCTGGTGGCCGAGTTCGTCGGCCTTGATAAGGTAGCAGCCCAGCTCCGCGAGGGCCGCGCCGACGAAGCTCTTGCCTGTGGCGAGCCCTCCGGTGAGACCCACCTTCAGCATCCGCCGGTTCTCCGCTCGGCTCATCCTGTAAATCTTCCAATTCCCGGGTGATCTCTGGAGGCATCACATCTACGCGGGAGGAGAGGAACTGTCCCACCTTGATGAGCAC
>JAEHDI010000016.1 GCA_016880505.1 Bryobacterales bacterium
AACGGATACAGTTGCTCGACGCGGACGATGGCCACCTGCCGGGCCTCTCGCTGCTCCCGCGCCTCGATCAAGTCGTAGTAGACCTTGCCAGAGCAGAGCAGAATTCTCGACACGCTGTGGGGATCGATTGCGTCTGTTTCGCCCAGAATCTCGCGGAAGCCGCCGCCCGTGAAGTCCGGAATACTCGAGGCCACCTTTGGGTGGCGCAACAGGCTCTTCGGCGTGAACAGGATCAGCGGCTTGCGGACCCCCCGGCGATCCTGCCCGCCATACATCTGGCGGCGCAGCAAGTGGAAATACTGCGCCGGCGTCGTGCAGTTGCACACCTGCATGTTGCCTTCGGCGCAGAGCACGAGAAACCGCTCGATGCGGGCGCTCGAGTGCTCCGGGCCCTGTCCCTCGAAGCCGTGCGGCAGCAGCATCCCCAGGCCCGTTGGCTGTCCCCACTTCTGCTCGGCGCAGGAGATGAACTGATCGATCATGATCTGCGCACCGTTGCCGAAGTCCCCGAACTGCGCCTCCCAGAGCACCAGTGTCAAGGGGTCGCCGACGCTGTAGCCGAACTCGAATCCGAGCACGGCGTACTCGCTCAGGGAGCTGTCAAATACCTCGAAGCGGGCCTGGCCGTCGGAAACGTGCTGGAGTGGGGTGTACTCGCGGGCCGTCTCGTAGTCGTACAAAACGAGATGCCTCTGGCTGAACGTTCCGCGCCCGCTGTCCTGGCCGCTGAGCCGGACGGGCGTGCCGTCGAGCACGAGACTGCCGAACGCGAGCGACTCCGCGAACGCCCAGTCGATCGGTCCGCCCTTACGCAACGCGTCCCTGCGCCGGTCGATGAATCCGCGGAGCTTCGGATGGAGGTGGAAATCGGCCGGGAAGGTCGTAATGCCCTCCACAACGCGCTCAATGACGCCCCGGTCGACCGCGGTCTGCGGGCGCCACGCGCCGGCTTCCTCCTCGCCGACGACGGTCAGTTCCTGAAGCTCGTACTGCTCGGCATGGGTCTGCGATGCGTCGTACGCCGCGGAAAGGCGGGTCGTGGAGCGCTTTCGCATCTCCTGAACGGCTTCCGGGTCGAGGACCTGCTCGCGGATCAACCGCTCGGCGTAGAGCGCGGCCGCGGACGGGTGCTCCTTGATCTTCCGGTACAGGATCGGCTGCGTGTAGCTTGGGTCGTCGGCTTCGTTGTGGCCGTGACGGCGGTAACAGAACATGTCGATCACGACATCCTTCTTGAACCGCTGCCGGTAGTCGAATGCAATTTGTGTCACCCGGATGGCCGCCTCCGGATCGTCGCCGTTTACGTGGAATACCGGCGCCTGGACGGTGCGTGCGACGTCCGTGGAATAGGGCGAAGACCGCGCCTCCTCGGGCATCGTGGTGAAACCGATCTGGTTGTTGATGATCAGGTGGACGGTGCCGCCCGTCCGGTAACCATGGAGTTGCGAGAGGTTCAGGGTCTCGGCCACCACGCCCTGGCCGGCGAAGGCGGCGTCACCGTGAATGAGCACGGGGATCACCCTCTCTCGCTCCGTATCGCCTAGCCGCTCCTGTTTTGGCCGGACGATCCCCTCTACCACCGGATCGACCGCCTCCAAATGGCTCGGGTTCGGAGCGACGGAGACGACGATTTGCTGTCCCGCGGGCGAGACGTACGTGCCACGCGCGCCGAGATGGTACTTCACGTCGCCGGAGCCTTGCGCGCTGGCAGGATCGATCTCTCCCTCGAATTCGGAAAAGACCTGCGTGAGCGGTTTGCCGACGATGTTCGCGAGCACGTTCAAGCGCCCACGGTGAGCCATTCCCATGACGACTTCGACGACGCCGTTCGCGGCGGCGCGGTTGAGCAACTCGTCGAGAATCGGGATGGCCGTCTCGGCGCCCTCGAGCGAAAAGCGCTTGTGCCCGACGAAGCGGGCATGGAGGAAATGCTCGAACTCCTCCGCCTCCGTCAGTCTCGCCAGGATCCGTTCGCGTGTGTCGCGATCGAGCGGCCTGTTGTCGGTTTCCGGCTCCATCCGCATCTGGAGCCAGCGCTTCTGCTCCGGATGCTGGATGTGCATGTACTCGCAGCCGGTTTTGCCGCAATAGGTCCGGCGCAAAGTCTCCAAAATCTCACGCAAAGTCGCGACTGGTTGCGGGCTCGTCTCGCCGATCGCCTCGGCGAGGCTTCCGGTCAGAAACTCGCGATCCAGATCCCATATGGTGAGGCCGTACGTCGCGGGATCCAGTTCGGCGTGATAGCTGGGCTCCGAGCCCAGCGGATCGAGGTCGGCGATCAGGTGGCCGCGGACCCGGTAGGCATTGATAAGCTGCAGGACGGCCGCCTCTTTGGCGATCTCCGCGGCTCGCCCGCTGCCCGCTCCAGGCACGGACGCGGCGCGGTCCGACTCCCAGCGCACTGGGCCGTGCGGCATCTTCAGGTCCGCGAAGATCCTGTCATAGAACCCGTCTTCGCCCTGAAGCAGCGCGTGAACGCGGGCGAGGAACATGCCGGACTCGGCGCCCTGAATGATCCGATGGTCGTACGTGCAGGTGATCGTCATCACCTTGCCGATGCCGAGCATTGCACGGACCTCGGGGGCCGCGCCCTGGTATTCCGCGGGGTAACCGATGGCGCCGGTGGCGATGATTGCGCCCTGTCCGGTCATCAGCCTCGGAACGGAGCCGACAGTGCCGACGGTGCCTGGGTTGGTCAGCGAGACGGTCGTGCCTTGAAAGTCCTCGATCGTGAGCTTGCCGGAGCGGGCGCGGGCGATCAGGCCGTCGTAGGCGCTTAGAAATTCCTGGAAATCGAGCGCACCGGCGTTTTTGAGGTTGGGGACCACGAGAGAGCGGGAGCCATCCTTGCCCGGCAGGTCGATGGCGACGCCGAAGTTGATCTGCTTGCGGATAACGCGAAAGCTTTCCCCTTCCTTTTCGGCGTAAGCGTGGTTGAGCATCGGGTAACTGTCAAGCGCCTTCAAAATGGCCCAGGTAATGAGATGCGTGTAAGAGACCTTGCTCTTACCGACGAGTGTGCGGTGGTGGTTGATGATGTGCCGGTTTTCGTCGATGACTTTAACCGGGATGATGCGCTGCGATGTGGCCGTGGGAATGCCCAGGCTGGCTGTCATGTTGTCCACAATGCGTGCTGCCGCGCCGCGAAGGGGAACAATTTCTTCACCAGGACCGGGCTGCAACGGCGGAGCAGACGGCGCGGGCTGGGACGTAGCAGAGTCGGAGCGGGGCGTTGCCGCCGCCATCCCGCCGTCGGAGTCAAAAACACGCTTCCAGCTCTCGTCGATCGCCGCGCGGTCGTGCAGGTACTGCTGATACAACTCATCTTCCAGCCAACTGTTGACACCCAGTTTCTCTTCGCTCTTGGAGGACATTCGGGCAGGCCTTCTTCTTCATTCATGATACCCGAGTGAACCGACGCGGGCCGCTACCAGCGCCTGTTCGGTCACCCAATCCGTCCACACCGCCGATTCCGCGTCGGAGACGAGCGGCGCTCCGTCGAGCACGGC
>JAEHDI010001138.1 GCA_016880505.1 Bryobacterales bacterium
CGGCGCCGTTTTCTTCCGGGTACACGTCGCCCACCTTGCCCCGGATGAACTGCACGCCTTCCTCGGCTACACGGTTGTAGAACTCCTCGAACGCCTTGCCGGGCGTCCGCATATCGATATAGAAGTTATAGATCTGGGCCCCGGTGTGTTCCTTGATCAGGTGCGCCAGTTTCAGAGAGTACATGCAGCAGACGCGCGAACAGTAACGGTTCGTGTGCTCGTCCCGGCTGCCGATGCAATGAATGATCCCGACCGATTGCGGCCGCCGCCCGTCCCGCAGGATGACCTCACCTCCGGTCGGCCCGGAAGCGTTCACCAGGCGCTCCACTTCGAGCGCTGTGTACACGTTCGGGTAGGTTCCGTAACCGTAGTACGGAATCCGCTTCGCGTCGAAGGTCTGGAACCCCGTCGCCAAGATGATCGCGCCCACCTCGATCGTCTCCAGCCGCTCTTTCTGCTGGAAGTCGATGCCGTTCCGCTCGCCGCAGGCCTCGATGCAGGTCTTCTTGCACTTCCCGCTCTTGAATTCGATGCAGGTCTCCGGGTCGATCACCACGACCTGCGGCACGGCCTGCGGGAAGGGAATGTAAACGGGTTTCCGCTTGCTCAGCCCCTGGTTGAACTCGTCCTCGAATCTCGGCTGCTTGTAGACGCAGGCGTCGATGCACTCCATGCATCCCACGCACAGCTCTTCGATCACGTAGCGAGGCTTCCGCCGGACCGTTACTTTGTAGTTGCCGACGTACCCCTCTACCACAGTCACTTCGGACAGCGTCCACAGCGTGATGTTCGGGTGCGACCGTACCGCCGTCATCTTCGGCGTTAGAATGCAGGCGGCGCAGTCGAGCGTCGGGAACGTCTTGTCGAACATCGCCATGTGCCCGCCGATCGTCGGCTCCCGCTCCACCAGGTACACCCGCTTGCCCGCGTTGGCCAGCGTCAGCGCCGCGTGAATCCCAGCGATCCCGCCGCCGACGATCAGCACATCCGGATGGATGGGCACTTGCCTGCGCTCCAGCGGCCGGTGCAGCGCGACGCGGGCCGCGGCCGCGCGGACCATGTCCTTCGCTTTCTCGGTCGCCGCCCGTTTGTCGTCGTGTACCCAGGAACCATGCTCGCGCACGTTCACCATCTGGAAGAAGTACGGGTTGATCCCTCCCTCCGCCGTCGCTTTCCGGAAGGTCTTCTCGTGAAGGCACGGCGAGCAGGCCGCCACCACGATGCGTGTGAGCCCGTGATCGCGAATGTCGCTCTTGATCAGTTCCTGCCCGGGGTCGGAGCACATGTACTTGTACTCGCGCGCCACTGTCACGCCGGGAAGCGTGCCCGCGTACCTGGCCAGTTCGTACACGTCAATCGTGCCTGCGATGTTTGTTCCGCAATGGCACACGTATACTCCGATTCGTGGAGATTCTGCGTCGATCATTGGGCCGTGCACTCCTCTACCAGCTCGCTCAGATCCCTCACCGCTAGCTTGCCTTCCAGTCCCGTGGTCTTCACTGCGTCCTGGAACATTACCAGGTCCTTTGGACAGGCCACTGCCAGCGTGCTCACGCCGTCCGTCGCTGCCGCCTCGCGGACGCGGTTCTCCGCCGGCCGCTCCTTCACGCCCGGCGTGTCTTCCATCCAGATCCTTCCGCCGCCCGCGCCGCAGCAATGCGCCCTTGCTCGATTCCTAGGCATCTCGACGAGCTTCGCGCCGAGCGTATTCAGAACCCGGCGCGGTGCGTCGTAGATCCCGTTGTAGCGGCCGAGATAGCACGGATCGTGGTACGTCACCGCCGCTTCTAGCCGCCGCTCGAGCGGCAATTTGCCCGACTTCAACAGGTCGTCGATCAGCTCCGTGTAGTGCAGCACCGTTCCGTTGCTGTCGCCGTACTCGTTCCTCAGCGCGTGGTACGTGTGCGGGTCCGTCGTCACGATCCGTTCGAACTTCGCCTTGCCGAGCGCCTTAAGATTCTTGTCGCGGAGCATCTCGAACAACCCTTCTTCGCCCGCGCGCCGCGCGTCGTTGCCCGAGTTTTGCTCCTCCTCGTAGAGAATGCCGAACTCGACCCCGGCTTTCAGGAACAGCCGCGCGGCCGCCCGCGTCACCGGCTGAAGCCGCGGATCGTAGGAGGCGTAGTCGCCGGTGAACCACAGGTACTCCACCGGTTCCTTGCGGGCGTCCTTCGGCTTGAAGTCGAGCCCCTGGATCCACTTCGCCCGCGCCCGTGGCGAGGCGCCGAACGAATTGCCGTAGCGCGTGAAGTCCATCAGCGCCTCCTGGACTCTCGGCTCGACCTCGCCTTTCGACACCAGGTGGCGGCGCATCTCGACGATTACAGGAATGTGCTCATTGAACACCGGGCAGCGCTCCATGCACGAATAGCAGGTCGCGCACGCCCAGATTTCCTCCGCCTTCACCACGCCGCCCGCGAAATCCCCGTTCCCGC
>JAEHDI010001139.1 GCA_016880505.1 Bryobacterales bacterium
CTGCTCGCAGCGGACAGTGCCATCAGCGACGAGAGTTCGAAGAGAGAACGGTTTTGGGCGACAGCCTCCCGCTTCATCTGCCGCCACGGTTCCCACAACGAATTGAACGAAGGCATGTCCTTTGGGGGGATGCTTCGAATATCCTCCTGGATCGCCTTCCATTCCCGACGGAGACCGGCCACGTCGAGCGGTGGAGTATTCACCGTGTCTGTGAGCCGCGTAGCGGTGCGCTCGAGGCCATTGAGTAACTGGTCAACTGTCTCAAAGCTGGACTCCTGGTCTAGCAGCCCCTCCTCTTTCAGGCTGTCGGCGATCTCACGAATCAAAGCGCGCCCCGCGCCGGAGAGATCCGCCAACACGGCCAGAACCCAGACGGGCGAGGCGCGGAAAGCCAGGATGCCCAGGAGTTCGATGCCGTTGCCGGCCGCGCGGCGAAGGGCGAAGTCTTCTGCCAGCTTTCCCTCTGTGGAATATACGCCTTCCACAGCTCCAACCTGCTCGATCAAGAACCGCAGCGTCGAGTCAACCAGGTTTTGATAGAGAAGCGTGCGGCGCACCGCGGCAGGGACGGCAGCATCACCGAGTTCGCGAAGCAAGCCTCCGGCTACCGCTGACGTCGACCGGAGAACCCGTTCCGGCAGCGATATGAGGTAGTCACCGATACCTGGTCCGCTCATGTCGTGAGGATCTTCAATTCAGATCCTCTCACACCCACGAGATGCACCCTCGGAACGCCGGGAAGCAGATTTGTCATCATAGACACGAATTGACTTTTCTGAGCCAGGCATCGGACGCAGGAAAGCGGCTCGACCACTTCCTTCAGGAGCAGCTTCCGTCCTACAGCCGGACGCGGCTGCAAGATTGGGTTCGCGGCGGGCGCGTGCAGGTGGATGGTCGCCGCCAGAAACCGTCGTATTGCCTGCGGGGCGGAGAGAAAGTCGATGTCGAGCCGGCGGAGCTGCGGCCCCTCAAGGCCGAACCGGAGCCGATCGCGCTTCAGATCCTCTACGAGGACAACGACGTTGTGGCCGTGGACAAGCCGGCGGGCATGGTGGTCCACGCCGGGGCCGGCTGCCGCTCGGGCACGCTGGTGAACGCTCTGCTACACCGATTCGGGGAGCTGTCGGGTCTGGGCGGGGAGTTGCGGCCGGGAATCATCCACCGGCTCGACCGTCATACAAGCGGGGTCATGCTAGTAGCCCGAAACGACGCCGCGCACCGCCGGTTGGCGGAGCAGTTCGCCCGCCGCGAAGTAGAGAAGGTTTATATCGCGCTCGTCCACGGCGTCCTGAAGACGGATCGTGGGCGGATCGAGAAACCGATCACGAGAGATCCGGCGCGCCGGATTCGGATGACTGCCCGTTTGGGCCGCGGCCGGCCGGCGCTGACCGAATACCGGGTACTGCGGCGCTATCGCGCATTCACGCTGCTTGAGGTGAAGATCGGCACCGGCCGCACGCATCAGATCCGGACCCACCTCGCCAGCGTCGGCCACCCCGTTGCCGGAGATCGGCTCTACGGCGCTCCGTCGCGCGTCGAAGGGCAGCCATCGCTGGGTCGTTTCTTCCTGCACTCCCACCGCATCCGTTTCGAACAACCGGCGACCCGCCAGGCCATCACTCTCGAATCTCCGCTGCCGCCCGAGCTTGAGGGCTGGTTGGCGGGACTCCTATAATCAAGGCGGGGGTTCCATGAAGCCGTTCACCGGAATTCTTCTTCTCGCCTGCGCATTGGCGGCCGTGCCGGCAGTGGGCCAGTCGAACCAGCAGGCCGGTACAGCCGTGCTCGACGAGAAGACACGCATCATCCTCGATGTGACCCGTGTGAACCTATTGTTCACCGTCACCGACAAGAAGGGCCGGTTCGTCACCGATCTCACCAAGGACGACTTCGCCATCCGCGAAGGGAAACGGCCGCAGACGATCCTCGAATTCGTCTCCGAGAGCGACCTGCCGTTGCGGCTGGCGATCCTGGTGGATACGAGCAACAGCATCCGTGACCGTTTCAAATTTATCCAGGAAGCAGCCATCGAATTCATCAACAGTGTGGTTCGCCCCAACCAGGACAAAGCCGCGATGATCTCCTTCGATACCGCCGCGGAGCTTCAGGCCGACCTTACGGGGGATCTCGCGACTCTCGACAAGGCGATTCGGGAACTCCGGCCGGGTGGCGGCACGGCCCTCTACGATGCGATCTATTTCGCCTGCCGCGACAAGCTCATGATGGACCAGCCGCGCCACAAGTTTCGCCGGGCGATGGTGATTCTGAGCGACGGCGAGGACAACCAGAGCCGTTACAGCCGTGATCAGGCGTTGGAGATGGCTCAGAAGGCTGACGTCGTCATCTATACGATTTCGACGAACATTACACGCGTCGAGACGGACGGGGACAAAGTACTCAAGTACCTCTCGGAGGAGACTGGCGGGGTCACCTTCTTCCCATTCAAAGTGGAAGACCTGTCCCAGTCCTTCGAGAACATCGCCAACGAACTTCGCCATCAGTACAACTTGCTCTACAGGCCAGAACCCATGAAGACGGACGGCACTTATCAGACCGTCGACGTACGGGTGAAAGAGCGGAAGGGACTCATCGTGCGCGCTCGTAAGGGATACTATTCACCACGCCTGTAGGCTTCACTCCGGGGACGCTTCCGCCCCTGTTGTATAATCGGCTTTCAACCCACTCTCCCCCCTGAGGATTGTCTGGCAATGGACGAAAAAGAACGGTCGCGCATGTTGGGGCTCGCTCTGAGCCAGATCGAGAAGCAGTTCGGGAAGGGCTCGATTCTCCGCCTCGGGGCCAAGGAGGCGATCGTTCGCGTCGCCGCAATTCCGACAGGCTCCATCTCGCTCGACGCGGCGCTGGGAGTGGGCGGATTCCCAAGGGGCAGGATCTGCGAGATCTTCGGGCCGGAATCCTCCGGCAAAACGACGGTCGCACTCCAGGTGATTGCCGAGGCCCAGAAGGCCGGGGGAATGGCAGCGTTCATCGACGTCGAACACGCGCTTGATCCCACTTATGCCCGGAAGCTCGGAGTCGATGTCGACAACCTTCTCGTCTCCCAGCCTGATTACGCCGAGCAGGCGCTTGAAATCACCAGCGCACTGATCACCTCCGGCTCGATCGACGTGCTGGTGGTGGACTCTGTCGCGGCGCTCGTGCCCAAATCCGAACTCGACGGGGAAATGGGTGAGGCGCAGATGGGGTTGCAGGCGCGGTTGATGTCGCAGGCCCTGCGGAAGCTCACCGGAGTGGTTTCGAAGTCGAACACTTGCCTGATCTTCATTAACCAGATCCGCGAGAAGATCGGCGTGATGTTTGGCAATCCGGAGACAACCACCGGCGGACGCGCTCTCAAATTTTACGCTTCCATTCGCGCCGACATCCGCCGAATCGCCGCCATCAAGGAGGGCGACGCGATTACCGGCAACCGCACGCGGGTGAAGATTGTGAAGAACAAGCTGGCGCCGCCGTTCCGGGAGGCGGAGTTCGACATTCTGTACGGCGAGGGCATCTCCCGCGAAGGCGACCTGCTGGACCTCGGCGTCGCGCACAACATCCTCGAGAAAAGCGGCTCGTGGTTCAGCTACAAGAGCGAGCGCATCGGTCAGGGGCGGGAGAACGCCCGGCAGTTCCTGAGGGACAACGTGGACATCCGCCAGAAAGTCGATGCCGAGCTTCGCAAAATCCTGGGATTGGTCCGCGAGGAGAAGGGCGCAGCGCCTTCTCCGGAGCCTCAGCCTCAGTCCAAGCCGGTGCCGGCGTCTGCCTCCAGGGGCCGCTGACCACCGCCGATGCGCACCCCGCGTTTGCTGGCCGTTGTTGCTCTACTCGCTTCAACCGCGCCCGGGCTTCCGGCTTCCGATGCGTCCTATCGGGCGTCGATCGAGGAGTGGCGGCGCGGCCGCGAGGCGCGACTGAAGGCAGACGACGGCTGGCTTACGGTCGCCGGCCTGTTCTGGTTGAAAGAGGGAGCGAATTCGGCGGGTTCCGGGGCCTCCAACGGCATTGTATTGCCTCGCGAAGCAGTACCGGAGCGAATCGGATCGTTTGTCTTGAAGAACGGCAAGACGGTCTTCCTCGCCGAGCGCGGCGTCCCGGTCGGTTCGGGCGGCAAGCCGGTGGGCACGCTCGAGATGAAGCCGGATACCTCGGGCAATCCGGATGTCATCGCCATTGGTAGTCTCTCGATGCATGTTATCCAGCGCGGAAAGCGTTACGGTATCCGCTTGCGGGACAAGAACAGCCGGTTCCGGCGGGAATTCACCCGACTCAATTGGTTCCCGATCAACGAGAGCTATCGCATCACCGCCCGGTTCGTACCCTACAACCCCGCCAGGAAGATCGCGATCCCAAATGTCCTCGGGGACACAGAGACAGAGACCAGTCCCGGCTATGTGGTCTTCGCGGTGGGTGGCGTGGAATGCAAGTTGGAGCCGGTTTCGGAGGGAGACCAGCTCTGGTTCATCTTTCGGGATCTGACCAGCGCGAAGGAGTCCTACCCCCCAGGGCGTTTTCTGTACGCTGACCCGCCGAAAGACGGGAGGGTCGTGCTTGATTTCAACAAGGCTTACAATCCCCCCTGTGCCTTCACGCCATATGCGACCTGTCCTTTGCCACCGCCGCAGAACCGGTTAAGGGTGGGCATCCCGGCCGGCGAGATGCGGTACCACGAGTGAGCGCCGCCTCAGGTGACGTTCAGCGACTCGTGGTAGCCCTTCAGCAGCCCGACAAAAGTGGCTACCAACACCGGCCCCAGGATGATACCGAGGAAGCCGAAGGCTGCCACGCCGCCCAACAGGCTGATGAAGATCAGGAGCCCGTTCATCTGCGCCCGTCCGGCGATCAGGGCTGGCCTGAGTACGTTGTCCACCCCGCTGACTAGAAGGGTTCCGAGCACAAGCAGCGCAATACCCTTCCCGGTGTGTCCTGAAAACAGCAGCACGACCGCCATCGGCCCCCACACCAGCCAAGCCCCAAGCACCGGCAGGAGAGACAGCAGCGACATGAGTGCACCCCAGAAGAGGGGTGAGGGCAGGCCGAGAATCCAGTAGACGAGTCCGCCGCTTGCTCCCTGGACCGCCGCCACCACGAATGAACTCGTCATGGTGACCCGTATCATTTCGGTGACCTCGTCAAGAATCCGCCTCTGCCGCTCGGTGCTGAGCGGGCTCACATCCTCCAGGAAGCCGACGAGCGCCGGCCCGTCGCGAAACAGGTAAAACATCGCCAGCAGCATCATCACCAGGCCAAACAGCGTAGTTGCGACGTTACCTGCAATCTTCGCCGACTGCGTCGCAGCGACGCCGACAAGGTCCTGGCCCCAGGTCTGGATCAGTTCACCTGTGCTCGGTATCTCCAGCGGGAGCGTCTGGATGTAGGAGTCCAACCAGGTCGACGCCTTCTGAAAGAGCTCCGCAGTGGTGAGGGCTCCAACGAAAGAGACCATCTCCCCGATGAATACCGGAATGAGAAGGCTGACCGGGACGATCAGGACAACCGTGACGGCGAGAACCGAAGCAAGCGCCGCGAGACTCGGACGGCGGACCTGCGTCAACAGCCGTCGATGCAGTGGGTACAGGAATACGACCAGAATCACAGCCCAGGCCAACGGAACCAGGAACGGCTTGACGATCAGATAGAGCAGCAGCACCAGCAGACCCAGTAGGGTCCACATCACCGCGGTTTGGAGACCGGCAAACATACGCGCCTCGGGTGAGGTCAGTATAACCCTTACTGGACGGTCAATTTAGAAGCTTGCGACGTTACTCCATTCACGGTGACTACCAGCGGCTGGATTCCCGTGGGTGCATTCTCCGGCACTTTCACATTCACCTGATACAGTCCCGCAAAAAAAGGCGCCAGGCCGCTGTAGTCAACGGCCGCCTTCACCCCGCCAATAGTGACCTCCGGCATCACGGTGGTGCGAGCCAGTGGGTCGGCGGGCGCCGGTTCACCAGTTTCCTGCATGTGGTCGACGGGACCCAGGCCATTCAGAAACAGTTGAACCCAATGCCCCTTGGCGACCGGATTGCCTCCGCTAACCACGGCGTTATTCTCGTCGAGCGCAGCGGCCATACGCTGCCCGCTGTTCGGGTCGTCGTATTCGAACACGGCCGGCGAATACTCCGCTAAGGGGAGTGTGTACACCTCACTGGAGACATCGCCGATGCTGACCTTCACGAGAACCGAAGCCTGTCCGCGCAGCTCCCACGGCACCTGGACGTTGATCTGGCCGGGCGCGACGAGA
>JAEHDI010000146.1 GCA_016880505.1 Bryobacterales bacterium
CCCGCGGCGTCGTACGCGATCGGGCCGTAGCCGAACCCGCCGAAGACGTTGCCGGAAATCATGAAGTGGGGGTTGTACTTTCGGGCCACCGTACGCAGCCGCTTGTGGAACTCGGCTACGGCGTGTCCTCGAAATGCGATCCACTCCATCCAGAAGGGCTCTCCGCGCTTCTCAGGCAGGCGGACATTGCTGTAATCCGACGTGCCGTACTTCGCCCGGGCGGCTTCCGCGGGCAGGTTTTCCGAGAGATAGGAGACGAAGTTGCGCCGGCAATAGCCGCAATAGCAGGTGCCGCCGGCGATCTGCGTCCAGTCCACATAGGAACCGTCAATCCCGGTCTCGGCCTGGGCGCGGATCCGCCCTTCCAGCATCCGGACGTAGTCGGGATTGTTTGGACATCCCCACGTCTCGAATCCCCGTCCGGTCTTCCGTCCGTACGGAGCGTAGCGGTAGAAGGGAAAGGTTCCATCCGGCCGAATGGTGATCCAAGTCATGGGCGATTCGGACGGCTTGGGACCGACGTAGTCCTCGAACTGCTGCCAGCGCTCGTTGAAGAATCTGAGCGCATGGAGTTGTTCTTTCCGCGGCTGCGATTCTCCGGTGTCCGATTCGCCGTTGAGGGAACTGGACAGGTAGCGAAGAACGATGTAGCCCTTATCGTGATAGCTCCGGTTGAACGCCCTCGCCTTCGCCATCCCCTCGTCGAACTCAGTTCTGGTGACGGTCTCGAAGTTCGGCGCGCCGGAGCCAAACGTGATGGTGAACCGGTTCTTCTCGAGAAAATCGAGATCCGTACGGTGCCCGAGGCGCCAGTGGCCCCAGTCCGTGCTGGGCTTCCAGGGCTGCTGGGCGTTCAACCGGCTCTCGGCGCAGACGACTACCGGAGCAAGCACAAGCAGGGTAAGAGCGAGATGACGGCGGTTTGCCGGCGAAGATTGCATCTGACTATGCTCCTTTGGCGTTCTTAACGCGGTTCCTCTATCGGGACGATTCTGTCCGCTGCAACATCCGTGAGCTTCTGTACAATTCCGCTCGGCCACCGGATCTCGACCGAAGCGGCCTTGGTTTCCTGGCCCAAGCCGAAATGCACCCGGCGGTCGCTCGAGGAGATGAAGCCGACGCTCACGGTGACGTGATTATAAAGCGTCCGGCCGGACGGCGTCGTGACTTTGATCTTCGCCCCAATGGCGTCGCGGTTGCTCTTGGCGCCCGTCAGCTTAAGAAGAAGCCAGTGCTGGCCGCTGTCGGCCGAACTAAGTAGAATCCGGGGCTTCTGGTTGAGAGACGTGACCACGATGTCCAGGAATCCATCGTCGTTCAGGTCCGCAAAGGCCGATCCCCTCTGATAGCCGACGCGCAGAAAATCATCGCCCATCTCCCGGCTCACGTCGATAAACTGCTTGCCGTCGACGTTTTCGAAAATGGTATCGTGCTGCGGGGAATTGGCCACCAGATTGTCAACATCGCCGTTGGCGGAATACAGATCCTTCCATCCGTCGTTGTTGTAGTCGATAAAACCGTTGCTCCAACCCGAACGCGATCCACTCAGGGTCAGGATCTTCGAGGCGGGTGAGACATACTGAAACGACTTGCCACGGAGGTTCCGGAACAACGCCCAGATTTGTTTCATCAGGTTGTTGTAGAAGATATCCACCCAGCCGTCGTTATCGTAATCCTTGACGTCGCAGCCCATCGCCGACACGGTAGCCCCGGTATCGTTGTAGGCGACGCCGTACAAGAGGCCCACCTCTTTGAATGTGCCGTTCCCCTGATTCAGGTAGAGGAAATTGGGTTCCGTGTCGTTAGCGATGAAGACGTCCGTCCATCCGTCGTCATTGAAGTCGGCAATGCCGATACCCATCCCTTTGCCGAGCGCCTTGCCGAAACCGGACTTGTCCGTCACATCCTCGAACCGTCCTCCGCCCAGGTTGTGGTATAGCCGGTGCGGGACGCGGACGTAGGTTTTCGGGTGGCAGTAGACCTCGACGTCGCCCATGGCACAACGTTTGTCGGCTTCGGGAGTCCAAAGGGTGTAATTGGAAACCACGAGATCGAGAAGCCCGTCGTTGTCGTAGTCGAACCATGCGGCCTGCACGCTTAGAGTGTCCGGCGGCTTCTGGCCCAAGCCGGAGCTGTCCGTCACGTCAACAAACGAGCCGTCTCCACGGTTGCGATAAAGCGTATTCTTCCTGGTGTTGCAGACGAAGAGATCCGTGTGCCCGTCGTTGTCGAAATCCCCGGCCGCGACTCCATAGCTGAAATCCAGATTCGAGCCGCTGAGCCCGGCTGTCGAAGTCACATCCTTGAACGTACCGTCTCCCTGATTCCGCAGCAGGCAATGGTAGAAAGATGGGTCGTCTTTCTTCAGGTTTGGAAACTTCGCACCATTCGTGAAGTAAATGTCCATCTTGCCATCGTTATCGTAGTCCAGGATGGCGATGCCGCCGCACATAGGCTGCTGAAAGTACTTCCGGCCAGTGTAATTGTTGTTCGTGAAATAGGAGATCTGGGAGCGCGGGTAGACGTCCGTGAAATGAGGGCGCCGAGCTGCGGCTTCGGGCTGCCTTGCGGAAAGCGGGAGCCAGATGGTGAACGCCACAAAGGCACAAAGGCTTATGGGAAAAACCAACACGGTGGAGGCGCACCTGCCGCCGCGCCTCCTGCTCACTGTTTTTTCTCCACCGCGCACCCGGGGAAGAGGAGTTGCTCCAACCCGGTCTGGCAAGCACACACCGGGTCGGAGCTAGGGGTTCCTGCCAATCGCGCCTGAGCGCATCGCAAAGTGGAGTCCTGGGATCCCAGCGCGACAGCCGTCTGAAGTTTCTGACGCGCTTCGCGAGGCCGGCCGGATCGTTCCAGCAACAAGCCGTGAGCGAGGTAAACCTGATCCAGCTCCGGCCAACGCAACTCAATTTCCTTGAGTGTTTTCTCCGCTTCAGCGACTCGATCTACCAGGCCCAATACAATGGCCTTCGTAAGGGGGAGGCCTGAGTCGTCGGGATTCGACCGGATCGTCCGTTCGAGCAGACTCAGTGCATCGTCTTTTCTGTCGAGTCGCAGCAGCAACAGAGCGGCTCGTTGCACGACCGAGGGTCGCCTGGATGCCTGGCTGAGCCCCTGGTCGAGCGTCGTTAGCGCTTCGGCCCTGCGTCCCGTAGCCTCGAGAATGCTGGCTTTCAGGAGCAGCCCATCTCCCGTCAGTTCTTCTGCGGGAATCTTCTCAAGGTACTGCAGCGCCACCTGCGGTCCGTTCACGTAAAGGAGGGCGGTCGCCAGCTCCAGGCGAGCCGCAGGCCTTTCTTCGACGGCGCGCTGTAGAAATTCCCGGGCCAGTTCGTATTCCCCCGAACTGAGGAGCACAGATCCTGCATCTTCCCAGACCTTGCTGTCGGCGTTGAGCGTCAGCAGCACGCGGAATTCCCGAAGGGCCTCTTCCTCCCGGCCGTCGGCAAGCAGGAGGCTGGACAGATGAAGCTGGTACTCCGGATGGTCCGGATGGCCGCTTGCCTCGCGGCGGAGATGGCCGATCGCGCGCTCCCTCTGCTCTCGGGCCGTCAGAGTCGCCAGCTCAATCATTCCGAGTTGCTTCCGGTACACGGGACGTCCTGGCGGGCGGATCTTCCGGTACTTCTCGAGATAAACCTGGGCCTCCTCCTCGCGTCCCGCGGCCATCAGGGTGCGGCCCAAGTGCATCACGACCTCCGGATCGGCGGGGTCCTTGGCCAAGGCCTCACGAAAGGCTTTCTCCGCCTCGGCGTGCCGTTCCAGGGCAAGGTGAGCCAGGCCGATTAGGTCAGGAATGCGGGCGCTTTCCGGCGCCAGGCGTCTGGCTGCCTCCAGATCCGGTAGGGACTCGGCCATTTGCCCATTCCGCTGGAGCATCCAACCCCGCGAGTAGCGAATCGTGGCAGAGTTGGGGTCGAGGCGGGCAGCTTCGGTCAGATGGGCGAGAGATTCCTGAGGCTCGTCGTGCCAGAATACCTGGGCATAGACATAATGCCCGAGTGGATCCTTCGGATATCTCGCCAGATACCACTCAAGTTCCTTGCGGGCCTCGTCCCGCCTTGTATCGGTGTGTCCGTACGCCCGGGCCCGATCTCTCCGGGTGGCGTCATCGCCTGGCCGGAGACGCAGATAGTCGTCGTAGGCTTTCGCAGAATCTTC
>JAEHDI010000147.1 GCA_016880505.1 Bryobacterales bacterium
CACGTTACACGCGCACTTTCAGCAGGTTCGACCACTGGTAACGATGCAGGCAGCTTACGTGTTACGTCACGCCGAAGCCCGCTTCTGAGCGGTATCGGGCCGGCTACTTGGCTGCCGGGGCGTGCCAGATATTGCCGGACTCTTCGCCGAGGTTGAACACCAGGTTGTCAACGGCCCCAGACAACTCCAGGCCGTAGATTGTTCCAAGCGAATTCCTGGCCTTGTGAAAGTGAGCGATCGATACCGGCTCATCGAAAGCGTGACCGGAATCCCCATCAAACCGGCGCGCCCAGATGCACACAAATCCATCCCGATCGGACACGTAATAAATAAGGTTTCCACTGGGAGACCAACGCGGCTTGTCCACCCAGGAATCGGGCCCCGTTACGGCTACCCAACTGCTTGGGGCGGCGGGGGACCCAGCATGAAGCGGAACGGCGATGACACGATGCTCGTTCGGCGCTTTTCGCTTTATCATGGCCAGCCATCTGCCGTCATGGGACACCGACGGCGAAAACAGAGCAGCGTCGGACGACCGGAACCACTGCGATTCGCGACCCGTCGAGCCCACCGTCCCGATCAGCCACTCACCTGAGGCTGACCTCCGCTGATAAAGCACGGCCTGCCCAGCAGGCAAGAAGAATCGCAATTCGCCGCAGTCGGGACAGAGCCTCTCGGTGCGGCCACCCGAAAACGGCGCGACAAAGATGGCCTGCTTCATCGGAGGCAGATAGCCGTAGGCGACCTGCGAGCCGTCCGGCGAAATGGCAACGGTGGTTTCGTCCTCACGGGTGCTCGTGAGTGGCGACTCCCTGCCAGTTTTGAGGTCCATGGTCCAGACATCGTAATTCCCAGTCCGCCTGGACAGGAACGCAACTCGTGTTCCATCTTCACAGACCTTTGGATTCATGACGTAGGACGGGTCGGACGTCAACCGTTCCATGGGACCGCGCTGTTTCATTGAGTCTGCGCTGAGCGGAAGGCTCCAAACATCAGTCTTCTCAGTAAGCACTGCGAATACGAGGGAGCCATCCGACGACATGTCGGGCTGGTCCTCCCGGCCGGCGCCGAACGTCAACTGGTCCGCCGGGCCGGTGATCTGCCAGTCACGAGCGGAGATGGGTACGTGCCAGACATTCGTCTGTTGGTTCCGACGAGCGGAGAACAGAATTCGCCCGGAGGCGGCCCAGTGGTACGGGATGAAATTCCGGTGGGACCAGCCGGTGCGCGGTGGCTCCAGGCCTTGTTGTACGAACACCCTTCGTGCAGATGTTCTGACGGCGGGCCCCCCGGAAACAGGCGACACCCACCAATCCAACTTGTCCGAGCCGCTCTCCCACTCTGCAACGGGCAGCTTGCTGCCAACAAACAGAACATACTTCCCGTCGGGGGACCAAATGGGATGACTCGCATACCGAAACTCGGGTTGCAGTTGTACCGGCGTGCCTCCAGCGGCCGGGATCAAGAACACACTTGCCGACTGGAAGCTCCGCTCTCCGGTCCAATAAGCCACTCGTGCGCCATCGGGTGAAAACCGCGGCCGGTAGCCTCCGCGAACCAGCAGAGTGCTCATTCCGCCGAGCACAGGCGCCAGGTAAATGCCGTCGGCCTCACCCTCGGTGCGGTACGCGATGATGGTGCCGTCGGGAGAAAACGCCGGATCGAGACTGTCGGCTGCGTTCGCGGTCAGTCTCCTCGGTTCGCCGCCCGGGATTTGTTGAACCCAGATATCGAGATGGCCGCTGCCGCTGCGATCGGAAGCATACGCGAGCAGGCTGCCGTCCGGCGACAGCGCCGGCCGAAAGGTCAGCCCGGAATCCGAAGTAACCCGGCGCAACGCCGGGGGAGGCGTTCTTCGGGGAGCGAAGAACTGGGTGACAGCGAGAGTCGCCAGAACAGACACCGCAGCGACAAGCAAGATCGTCCTTGCCGACGTCGCCACTGGCAGTTGAGTTACGGCCGACTGTTCGCGGTGATCGGGCGCGTCGGCGGTTTCCCCGTTTCTGGGCGTGAAATAAGGGACATAACTCCCCTTCGGCAAGGCGATGTGAACCGGGTCCTCGCGGCCTTCGCCGTCGTAATAGCGCTCAAGCTTCTCCCGAAGGCGCCCCGCCTGCACTCTCACGACAGACTCGACCCTCGTATCGTAGGAAGCCGCGCGGTCGAAGATTTCGACAGC
>JAEHDI010001140.1 GCA_016880505.1 Bryobacterales bacterium
CCGGTCTTTACTCCGGAGCGCTCGCCTGCCTCTACCCCTCCCGCTACGAGGGTTTCGGACTGCCGGTGCTGGAGGCCATGCAGTGTGGCGCCGCCGCGATTACCTCGCGCGACCCAGCCGTCACGGAGGTGGCGGGCGGCGCCGCCGTGCAGGTCGACGTGGATCACGGGCGCGGATGGATAGAGGCGATGGTTGCGGCAGCGACGCAGCCTGATTGGCGGGAAACCCTTCGAACGAGGTCTCTCGCGCGGGCGAAAGCTTTCTCCTGGCAGGAAACGGCGAGAAAAACACGGGAGGTGTATGCGGAAGCCATCCGCCGCTTCACCGCCTGAGAAGGTGGCACAGCCTTTACCGAGCCGCGACCAAAGGGAGGGGTCGATATGGGACCGCGACCGTGAGGAAGGGGCCCAGGCGAAGCCCGCCGCCCTCCTCCTCGCCCCCGAAGCGCCCTACCCGCCGGTGGGTGGCGGCGCTCTTCGCTCGGCCTCGCTCGTCGAGTACCTCGGCCGCCGTTACGCTCTCGACCTGATCGTGTTTCGCGAGCCGGGAGCGCCTGACCCCGCGGCCGCTATCCCGTCCGGACTAGTCCGCGAGATTCATGTCATCGAACTTCCCCGCCACTCGAAACGGCGGATGGCTCGTGCGTTGCGCACCACCCGCCGCCTGGTCCGCGCAGTCCCGCCGCTGAACGATCGATTCGGCGGGTTCGAGGAGGAAATCCGGCGGTTCGTCGATGGTCGCCGTTACCAACTCGCTGTCATCGAGCATTTCTGGTGCGCGGGCTATCGGGACGCTCTCGCCCCGTACTGCGAACGGTTGTTGCTGGATCTGCACAATATCGAGTCGGCCCTGCTGGCGGGCTGCGCCGAGGCGGAAAACGGTCCGGTCGCGTATGCCCTGCGCCGGTTCCGGACCGCGTGCCTCGATCTCGAGAAGCGGTGGTTTCCGCGATTCGACGTGCTGCTGGCTGCGTCGGAGCCGGATGCCCGCCGCGCCCGGGAAATCGCGGCCGGTTGCTCGCCGTGCGTCTACCCGAACGCAATCCCCTCAGTCCCGCTGCCAAAGGCTCGCGAGGAGGACGCCATCGTCTTCTCGGGCAACCTCGGGTACCAGCCCAACATCTCGGCGATTCGGTTCTTCCGTAAGCAGGTCTGGCCCTCTCTTCGAGAACGCTGGCCCGGTATCGAGTGGCGCGTCATCGGCAAGAATCCGCATGCGGTGGCCGGCTTGCTGACGAATGACGCTCGAATCCGCCTGTTGGGTCCGGTGGAGGACGCAGTCGCGGCGCTCGCTGCGGCAAAGGTGGCGGTGGTGCCAATGCTGGCCGGCAGTGGCACTCGCGTCAAGATCCTCGAAGCGTGGGCAGCGGGGCGGGCGGTGGTATCGACGCAGCTTGGGGCGGAAGGTCTGCCTGTGCGGTCCGGAGAACATCTCCTGTTGGCCGACGTTCCGGAGGATTTCGTTGCCGCCGTGTCGAGCCTGCTCGAGTCGAAACAACTTCGCGACCGCATCGGCGCCGCCGGTCGCGACCTCTACGTAACACAATTTACATGGGAAGCAGCATGGGACCGCCTCCGCTCCCTAGGGATTTAACTAGTGGGAAGCGCCTCCACCATCTATACTGACTATACTGAAAGTATCGCATGCGCTTTTCTGTAGACGCTCACGCCATTGGCCGCCACCTGACAGGCAACGAGGTCTACATCAGAAATCTACTTACCCAGTTCGCCGACTTGGACAAGAGCGCCGAGTTCATCGCGTACCTGTCTGTCGCGGACGCGGACGGCTGGGTGCCGCGCCGTTTTTTGCGGCGTCACGTGGCCACGAATCCGTTCGTCCGGCTCGGATTCGACCTTTCCCGCAGGCTCGGGCAGGACCGGCCGGATCTGCTGCACGTTCAGTACAATGCGCCGATTGGATGCCCCGTGCCCCTGGTCGTGAGCGTGCACGATGTCAGTTTCCTCGATCACCCCGAGTATTTTCCGCCTCTGCGCCCTCAACAATTGCGCTACACCGTGCGCCGCACGATTCGCCGTTCGGCCAGGGTACTCACGGGAAGCGAGTTCTCCCGCGCGGCGATCATACGCGCTTACGGCCTTCCGGATGACAAAGTTGTGGTCGTCCCGAACGCAGCCGAGCAGCGCTTCCGCCCCATTTCGCGCGAAGCGGCGGCTGCAAGGGTAGCGGAGCGATTCCGAATCCCGTCGCCGTTTGTATTGACTGTAGGCGACCTCCAGCCGCGAAAGAATCACCTCGGGTTGATTTCGGCATTCGCCGAAATGCTAAGGGCGATGCCCAGTCTTCCCCATCACCTCGTACTGGCTGGAAAGGACTCGTGGCATTCGAGCCATGTGCATCGGGCGGCAAGGGTTTCTGGGGTCGCGGACCGGATTCACTTCACCGGCTTTGTCAGCGACGACGACCTTCTCGCCCTCTATAACGCATGTGAGCTTTTTGTCTTCCCTTCCTTCTACGAAGGCTTCGGGCTGCCAGTGCTGGAGGCGATGGCCTGCGGGCGAGCGGTCGCCTGCTCGAACACGTCGGCTCTCCCGGAGGTCGCCGACGCCGCCGCGATCCTCTTTGACCCATACTCGAAGGACGAAGCCACACGGGCTATGCTCGATCTGGTCCTCGACGGTGAACTGCGGGCGCGGATGGAGAAGCTCGGTACGCACCGCGCCAGCCAGTTCAGTTGGCAGAAGACCGCCGCCCGTACTCTCGAGGTCTACCACGACGTCGCGGATCGCCAGCGGGTGTTCCAGCCTGAAGCCGAGAGGGCCGCTCACGCTCTACGGTCATGACAAGGATTCTGCTCGCGCTTGCAGTGCTCGTACTATTGCTTCCGTCCGGCCGGGCCGAAAAGCCGCGCCGTTTTTCCGATGAGACGCTCTCTTACAGCGTGAACTGGCCCAGCGGCCTAAGCCTCGGCGAAGGCCGGTTGGTGACCCGTCAGGTCAAGGGAACGTCCGCGGCCGGCGACCGCTGGGAGTTCGAGTTCACTCTCGAAGCCGCAATCCCCGGATTCCAGGTGATCGATCACCACCGCGCGCTCGCCTCAGCCGTCCTTTGCTCGATCGAGCTCGAAAAAGAAGCCACCCACGGAAAACGAAAGACCAGCGAGCGTACGGTCTTCGAGCCTCAGCGCGGCGTCGCCAGCCGGCAGACGCTCGGTGGCGGAGGCAAGTCGGAAATGGAGATCCCCGAATGCCCGCGCGACGCGCTCACGTTCCTGCATCATGTGCGGCGCGAGCTGGCGAGCGGCCGGGTGCCTCCTCCCCAGACGATCTATTTCGGAGCGCCTTACACCGTCCACTTCGAGTATGGCGGGCGGCAGAGCCTGCGCGTCGGAGCGGCACAGGTCGAGGCGGACCGCCTGGTCGCCTCCATCCGCGGCAAGGCCTCCGACGTCACCGTCGAGCTGTTCTTTGCGCTGGACGAGACGCGCCAGCCGGTCCTGGTGCGCGTCCCTATGGCGCTTGGAACATTCAGCCTGGAACTCGTCCGCTGACCATGCGGTTGGCTTTCTTTTCGCCCATGCCGCCTTCCACGAGCGGCATCGCCGACTACTCGGAGGCGTTGCTCTCGTCGATGCGCCTGCTCGCGGATGTCACGGTCTTCGCGGACGCCGAAGCTCCCTTCGATCCATCGAAGTTTGACCTTGCTCTGTACCACGCCGGCAATAATCCCCACCACGCCTTCGTCTATGAGACGGCCTTGCGGCACCCCGGCGTCGTGGTGATGCACGAATCCAACCTGCACCATCTGATCGCCGACATCACCATCCGCCGTGGCGACTGGGACGCGTACCTCCGGGAGGCCGAATACAACGGAGGGCCGGAGGCGCTGGCCCGGGCGCGGCGCGTGCGCGCCCTCGAGATCGGCCCGGATTACGAAGGTCTCCCGATGACCCGCCGGCTCCTCGAGACCTCGCGCGCCGTTATCGTCCACAGCCGGCACATGGCCTGCGAGGTTCGCAAGGCCGGCTTCCGCGGACCCATCGCCCGCATCCCGCACGGCGCCTGGATTCCGGACGTCGACCGGCTGGCCTACCGGCAACGCCTGGGGCTCGACGAGACCACACCCCTGATCGGCGTCTTCGGCCATCTGAAACCCTATAAGCGAATCGCCGAGTCCCTGCGAGCGTTTCGCCGGCTGCTGCGGCTGGAGCCTCGAGCGAAGATGATCCTCGGCGGGGAGCCGCACCCGGATCTTCCCGTCGCGTCGATGATCCGCGGCGCCGAGTTTGGAGGCGCAGTCCGCATGTTGGGCTTCGTCCCGGGCGAGCATCTCGCCGGATACATCTCGGCATGCGACATCGTGCTCAACCTGCGCTACCCGACGGTGGGCGAAACCTCGGGAA
>JAEHDI010000148.1 GCA_016880505.1 Bryobacterales bacterium
GCAAGAAGTCCTCCGCAAACTTTGTGATTTGCTCTTTGGAATAGCGGAGGTCGATCGACGCTTCGGGAAACGCGGCGAAGAAGTTCAGCCGCGTAAAGATCACCGAGGCAGTCGCCACCAGCAGGACCACCACGATCAGCCGTTTGTCCTCCGAGCGGAGGCGTTCGCCGTCCATGTCCACTTATTCAACCACGGTCTCGCGGCTGTCTGTGGTAAATTCGTGCACGGTGACCCGGCCAAGACTCGCGCTCGGGGGCGGCTTTCTCGGAGCTGGCAAGACCACTCTGCTGCTCGCTGCCGCTGCCCGCCTTCAGACTGCGGGCCGCCGTGTCGCGATCATCACGAACGACCAAGGCGGCGAGTTGGTGGACACCCGGTTTCTGCGCGCGTCCGGCCTGAATGCCGGCGAGGTTACCGGCGGCTGCTTCTGCTGCCGCTTCTCCGATTTCATCCGGTCCGCCGAGCAACTCCTCTCGTTCGACCCGGAGGTGATCTTCGCCGAGCCTGTTGGAAGCTGTACCGACCTGTCGGCGACGATCCTCCAGCCGCTCAAGAAATTTTATGGCGGATGTTTCCTGCTTGCGCCGCTAACCGTGCTGGTGGAACCGCGGCGCGCCGCCGGACTGCTCGCTCCGGACGCCGACCCGCACTTCTCGTATCTGTTCAGAAAGCAGCTTGCAGAAGCCGACGTGGTCCTGTACAGCAAGGTGGACCGCGGCATCGATTTTCCGTCCATTCCTGGCGTGACGGCACGAGCCGTGAGCGCTCTGACCGGGCACGGCGTCGGCGAGTGGCTGGACAACGTTCTGAATGACGGCGCAACCGCCGGCGCGCGCTTGATCGAAGTCGATTACGCCCGATACGCCGAGGCCGAAGCCGCCCTAGGCTGGTTGAACTGGCAGGCGGACGTGCGGCTTGCTCGTCCCTTGACGCCGGCGGCGATCGCCGGCCCGCTCATCGAGCGGCTGGATCGCGCGCTGACGGATGGTGGTATTTCCATCGCGCATCTGAAGGTATTTGTTCAGTCCGGCACCGGGTACTTGAAGGCCGGCGTCTGCGCCAACGGCGAGGAGCCGTCGGTTGACGGCACTCTCGACGCTCCGCCGGCTTCGCGCCACGAGCTTGTGTTGAACCTTCGCGCGGGTGCTTCGCCGGAGCGATTAGATCCGATGGCGCAAGAGGCCTTCGCGGCGATCCCGGGGCGGCTCCGGTTCCTTCATCGGCAGTCGTTCCGGCCCTCGCCGCCTTTGCCGGAGCATCGTTTTTCGGAGATCGTATGAAAATCAGTCGACGCACTTTGTTTCTCGGCGCCGCCGCGGGAGCGGCCGCCTCGCAGACCTCTGTGAACCGTCCCCGTCTTGAGCGCGTCACCGGCCGGCGTTTTACCGGGGACTCGCTCCGGGAGATCGCCTTCCCTCTGGGCGGCATTGGCACCGGAACGGTGTCTCTGGGTGGTTACGGCAATCTTCGCGACTGGGAGATCTTCAACCGGCCGAATAAGGGCGGCATCCTGCCGTTCACGTTTGTGGCGCTGCGATTGGCCGGCGCGGACCTCGCCAAACCGGTCGTGCGCGTCGTCGAACGCCGTCCGCACCCGCCGTTCACCGGCGGTTCGGGAGTGCCGCGCGAAACCGGACTCGGGCTTCCCCGGCTCCGCGAGGCCATCTTCACCGGCGCATATCCGTTCGCGAACATCCAGTTCCAGGACCCGA
>JAEHDI010001141.1 GCA_016880505.1 Bryobacterales bacterium
ATGGTGTCGATTCGCCACGGCGGCTTTGACCGTCCGATCAGGGACCGCACCCTTGTCAGTACTGCCGTGCTGCCGTCGAAACTCGAGTACGTCAGGCCGGGCTCTGCGGTAAGCGAGCCGGTATTCAATGGCCGGCCCGAGCCCGCCGCCGTCAGTTCGGCCGCCGCCACCGCGACGAGCAATCCGCCGGCAAGCGGTTTTCGGAGAATTGCGAACCGGTCCGCTCCAAGTCCCGCCAGCACGGCCACTCCCAGCACAAACGCGGCCATCGCGAATTCCGGGTAGACCGAGGACTTCGCAATGTCGGGCAACACCCGGAACGCAACCTTGCCCACGGGCGTCGAAGCACCCAGCATCCAGAGAATTGAAATGACCACTGCGATGCCGAAGAGTCTCACATGCCGGTCCCGCCGAAGAATGGCCGCAGCGAGCGCCAACGCCAGCCCTGAGATCCCGCAAAAAAGATACAAGAATGTCGGCTGCCACGGGTGCGTGTATGTGGAGAGATCAAAGATCCCGTAATAGTTCGGCGCTACCAGCGACACCAGGCTCGCCAGTGGAAGACCTCCACCGTCGCCGATCCAGTCGCTGCGGTATTTCGCCACGCTGAGCCGTGTCAATTCAGCGGTCGGCAACACCTGCACAGCGGCCAGCAGCAGGGCCCACGCGCCCGCGAGCGCCACCGGTACGAGTGTCTTTCTCCACCCTGCAAGGAGGCCTACGATGATCGTCGACGCCGCAACCACGAACGTCACCGCCGGGAATCCGGCCAGAATCGCCATGGACAGGCTAGCCGCCAGCGCTGCCGTCCACCGCCAGGAGAATACCCGGTTCAGTGAAATTGCGCTCAGCCACGCAAGCGGCATCCATGCCGCCGCATCCATCGCGCCCAGGTGTTGTGTCTGGGATGCGAAATACCCGCCGAGTTGAAACACTGTCCCGCCAAATAGAGAAGCCGTCACCGACGTGCCCATGCGTCTCAGCAGCAGGTAAGCCAGCACACCGCCCAGGAACACATGCAGCACGATCTGCCATTCGAGGAAGTAGAGCAGATTATAGCCGCCGGCCAGATTGCTCAGCCAGAACGTCACCAGCGTCGGCGGATAGAAAAGCTGCGCGGTCAGGTTCGCGTAGATCGGCATACCGCAGTAGGTGTATGGGTCCCACAGCGGCAGCTCTCCGTTGCGGAACGCCCGCGCCACGAATTCGATCTGTGGCAGATGGTAGTACCGCAGATCCCATGGAATCGCGTAACGACTGTCGAAGAGAACCTGCCGGTAAAACACCAGCACTTCCACCAGCAGCACAGCGAACGGGACCACTCGGAGTGCAAGTCGGCGCGTCACGGGAACCCCTCAGGGTAACAGGAAACACGCCGTGGATTGACGCAGCACTCCTACCGTTTGCGGAGGATGGAAAGGTGATCGCGGTGCTTTGATCGCAGGGCGATGAAGTCCCGGTGGTCCAGTTTGAGCTCACTCGCGATCTGGCGAATGACGTTGTCTTCCTCCATCGAAATCAGCCCCTCGGCGGCAGCAACAGAGAACAGGCAGTCGAGGATCGTCAGCTTCTGCTCGCGGGTCGCGATGCTCCCGAACTCCCGCGTGACGACGAAGTCCTCCGTCGCCCCGAACAGCTTGTTCTGTGTTTTGGCGATCTGAACGACCAGGATCGCCTGCTCCTCGGGAAGCCCACTGTGTTCGACGACGATGCGCTCCATGGCGCGGGTCTCCAACTCGCTGATGTGGAGGTCCGCCCGCGCAGTCCGGGCGAGAACGTAGGCGAACGCGGCGACGTAACGCGCCTGATCGAAGTCCATGCGATCGAGGGCGTCGGTAATCTTGCGGACCGTTTCTGTTTCGGGTGTTCCGGACGGCGGCGGCTCCGTCTCGAGCCCCAGGAATTTCAGGATCGACATTCGGCTCTCGTAACTACCTTAGCGCGTCGGGCAGCGAAGCTGTTCAGAGCCGACTTACGTGAGCGACCAGGGCTTTCGGTAGGGGTACGTAATGAAACGATCCGCCTCGGGCAGGCCGGTCGCGCGCTCGGTGGCGGCGTCCCACTCGATTTTGCGGCCGGTGCGCAGGGCGACATTGCCGAGGTGCGCAACGGTTGACACGAAATGTCCGAGTTCTACGTTTTCGACGGGGTCCTGGCGGGAGCGAACGCAGTCCAGGAAATTGCGGACGTGGGCGGGACGGCCGTCGGCGGTGCGATCCTGCGGGTTGACCTTCCTTGTCCACTCGCCCAGGGTCTTCTTCTTCGGTTCCGCGTGGATCTCCCAGCCGTCCGCGTCGAGGATCAGGGTACCTTCCGTGCCGCTAAAGGACAGTCCATGCGGGCGCCCCCCGGGACCGATGCCGCCGAGCATCTGATGTTCCCAGACGAGAGTGTAGGAGGGGAAGTCGTAGACGGCGATCTGGGTGTCGGGGGTCTCGGAGTTGTCGTTGACGACGAATTTTCCGCCGGCGGAGGTCACGGAGCGGGGCGGCTCCGGTCCCATGGCCCAGAGGGCGATGTTTATGAGGTGCACGCCCCAGTCGGTCATGAGACCGCCTGCATAGTCCCAGAACCAGCGAAAGTTGAAGTGAAAGCGATTCTTGTTGAAGGGTCGTTCGGGGGCGGGGCCGAGCCACATGTTGTAGTCGACGCTGGGGAGTGGATCGCTGTCGGCGGGCTTGCCGATGCCGCCGACCCAGTCGAGATACGCCCAGGCTCGCACCTGGCGGATGCGGCCGAGCTTGCCGGAACGAACGAAGTCGACCGCCTCCTGGTAGTGGAGGCCGCTGCGCCACTGCGTGCCCATCTGCACGATGCGCTTGTGATTCCGGGCGGCGGTCACCATCGCCCGGCCCTCGCCGATGGAGGTCGCCAGCGGCTTCTCGACGTAAACGTCCTTGCCGGCCTGGCAGGCGTAGATGGTGGGTAGGGCGTGCCAGTGGTCGGGCGTGCAGATGAGGCAGACGTCGATGTCCTTGCGGTCGATCACGCGGCGGAAGTCCTTGACCGTGTCGGGCGCTGTCTGGCGATGTTTCTCGACCAGGCCGACGCGTTTGGCGAGACGCTCGTCGTCGATATCGCAGACGACGGGGCAGTCTACCTCAGGATTCAGAAAGAACGTAGGCAGGTCGGCGCCGGAGATGCCTCCACATCCGATGAGACCCACGCGAATCCTGTCGCTAGGGGCCGCGGAGGCAAAGGACCGGATGACAGCCGGGGCAGCGCCCAGCGCGGCGGCGGAACGGCCAAGGAACGATCGGCGGGTTGTGTTGGACATGGGCGTCTCGTACTCACTTTCACGGCAGAGTTTATCACCGGGCTGCGTTTGCGTCTCGCCCCCCGGCGGATGTATGCTCGGCCAGCAATACCATGAAACCGCTCAATGTTCTTACCTCTTCCAGCCGCAGAAGCTTCCTTGCGAAGTGCTGCGGAGCGGCCGCATGCGCCGCGTGTCCCGCCGTGTTGCGGCGTCCGTTGATGGCGGCGCCCCCCACGGCGTCGCTCCTGCCACAGGACAAGGCGAAAGTCCGCCTGGTCTTCACGCACCCCGACCCCAAGCTTGAGGGCTGGCCCTATCAGGGCTACGACTACGAGAGCCGCAAGGCGAAGTACGCCGCAAAGCTGCGCGAGGGCTGTCCCGGGATCGAGTTTCTTCCCGAGACTGCGGCCACAGAGGCCGATGCGAAGCGCATTCTCTCGCGTGACGCGGAGGTCGACGGTTACCTGATCTACATGTTCGGCATCCCCGCCCAGGCCAATCCTGTGTTCGCATACTCGGGCCGGCCGGCGCTGTTGGTGGATGACCTTTACGGAGGCACCGGATCGTTCCTCGGCGCGTATCCGAAGGCGCGCACAAAGGGCATGCCGGTGGCCGGAGTGTCGTCCAGCCGGTTTGAGGACATCATTCAGGCGGCGAATGCGTTCGCAGCCATCAAGAAGCTTCGCGGTTCGACGATGCTTCAAGTGGCGGAGAGCGACCAAACGAAGGCGGTGGCGCTGTACGGGCAGACGCTCGGCCTTACGGTCCGGCAGGTCCGCGCGGAAGAGCTGAACCAAGCCTACGAAAGCGCCGATCGCGCCGAGGTGCGGCGCTCGGCCAAGGGCTGGATCGAGCGCGCCGACCGCGTGATCGAGCCGTCGGCTGCGGAGATCGAGAAATCGGCCGCGATGTATGTGGGGATGCACGATCTGCTGGCGAGGAACAAGGCCCAGGGGATCGCGGTGGACTGCCTACGGTTGTTTTACGGCCACAAGATCACGGCGTATCCGTGCCTGGGCTTCATGCAACTCAACGACGACGGGCTGGTGGGGGCGTGCGAAGCCGACCTGCAATCGGCGTCAACAATGCTGATGCTGGCGTACCTGACGGGACGGCCCGGTTTCATCTCTGACCCGGTGATCGACACGTCGAACAATCAGATCATCTACGCCCACTGCGTGGCGCCGACGAAGGTGCTCGGGCCAGACGGCACGTCGACGCGATATGAGATTCGGAGCCACTCCGAAGACCGGAAGGGCGCGGCGATTCGTTCGCTCATGCCGCTCGGCGAAATGACGACGACGCTGAAGATCGTGCCGGACCAGAAGCTGGTCGTGATTCACCGGGCGAAGACGGTGGCCAACCTCGAGGAGGACCGCGCATGCCGGACGAAGCTGGCGGCCGAGGTTCCGGACGCGCGGAAGCTCCTCAACGACTGGGATTTCGGCTGGCACCGCGTGACGGTCTACGGTGATGCAAAAGTTCAGGTTGAGACTATTACCGGATTGATGGGATTGAAGTTAGTGGAGGAGGGATAGCGAGAGAGTTACGCCGATTTGATTTCGGTCCAGAGGCGGTCGCGGAGGCGCTGGATGGCGGCCGGGGGCGTCTCCCACCACTCGCCGCGGGCAAGCACCTCCGGCGGCGGGTACAGGGTCGGATTCTGACGCAGTACTTGCGGGAGCAGGGCCTGCGCGGCGCCATTGGCGGTGGCGGCGCG
>JAEHDI010001142.1 GCA_016880505.1 Bryobacterales bacterium
CCCCGAGAGCATCGAATTGATCTCCGAGATCGGCTTAGTGCTGTTGCTGTTCGTGATCGGGCTGGAACTGGATCTCAAGAAGATCATGGTTTCCGGACGGCAACTGATTGTCGCCGGATTGGGACAGTTCGTGGTTTGCGCGGCGCTCGGCTTAGGCTTCTTCGGGCTTATGGGGCTGTCGCCAAGCAAGGACTGGATGGCGGTGCTGTATTTGTCGCTGCTGGCGTCGCTGAGCAGCACGGCGATCGTGGTCAAGCTGCTTTACGACAAGTTCGAACTCGATACGCTTCCCGGGCGTTTGACTCTTGGGATCCTGGTATTTCAGGATGTGTGGGCGATCCTGATCCTCGCGTTCCAGCCGAATTTTCACGATCCGCAAATCGCCATCATCGGAAGCACGGTCTTCAAGGGCGCGGTGCTGTTTGTTGTGGGTTTCTTCGTCAGCAAGTTCCTTTTGAGGTTCGTTTTCGAGTCGGTGGCCAAGTCGCCGGAGATGGTGGTCACATTGAGCATCGGGTGGTGCGCCGCCGTCGCCGGGGTGGCCCAGGCGCTGGGTCTCTCCAAGGAGATGGGAGGGCTGGTGGCCGGGTTTGCGATCTCGAACTTCCCGTACGGAATCCATGTTTCCGCCAAGGTCCTTCCCCTGCGGGACTTCTTCCTGACCCTGTTCTTTATCTCGCTTGGAATCAAGATACCGACGCTCGAACCATCGCTGATTGGCGCGCTGGCCGGCCTGGTCGTGTTCGTCGTCCTCTCCCGCTTTCTTTCCATTTATCCCCTGGTATCGTTGGCCGGCGGCGGCCGCCGGACCTGTTTCATTACCAGCCTCAACCTCTCGCAGGTCTCCGAGTTCTCTCTGGTGATCGCCGCGCTGGGAGTCAACTACAAGCACATCAACGACGACGTGATGACGCTCGTTCTTTACGCTCTGGCGATCACCTCGGTGGTTTCCTCGTACACGATCAAGTACAGCCAACAGTTGTTCGTGCTCTACGACCGTGCACTGAACCGGATCGGCTGGAAGCAAAAGGGCACGGAGGCGCCGGAGGTCGCCGCGGTGGGCCACGGAAAGCACTCGGTCGTCCTGCTGGGCTTTCATCGGGCCGCGCGAGCTTTTGTCGAGAGCCTCAGTCGGGCTGGCAGCCCGCTGTTGAAGGAATTACTGGTCGTCGATTTCAACCCGGAGGTCCTCAGCGAGATGAGAGCGCGGAAAGTCGCCGCTATCTTCGGTGACATCGGAAGCCCGGACACACTGCTCCACGTCCACCTCGATCAGGCCCGCGTAATCTTGAGCACAATTCCCGACATGCTCCTGAAGGGGACGAACAACCTGCAGTTGGCCCGTGTATGCCGGTCACTGTCGCCGAACGCACGAATCGTGAGCGTGGCGGACTCCGGCGCCCAAATCCAGGACCTTATCGACGCGGGCGCGGATGACGTCATCCTGCCGTATGATCTGCTCGGGGACCGGTTGGCCGAAATGGTTCAGATACTAGGCTCTGAGCAAGAGTTCAACGAGGCTCGCAATTGATAGGAATTTTGGTGCGCCTCGGCTGCACTTAGCGGTCTGTGGAAGAGCGACTCAATAGACGTACTGGAACGGCCGTGGCACGGCATCGACAATTATTGCTTTGCAAAACTTGACAACTGTGATAGATTATACCTACCTGTCTAACGCGAAATCTGGCATCACTGGGAAGCAAAGCGTTTTGCGTTAGAACTGTCTGGGAGCTGCAGAAACAGGAGTGGTTGCAGCACTGGGATCTCGATCGGGTTCACATTGAGAGGGGACACATGGGGAGCAGAAGAGACTTTCTGAAGGCTAGCGTTGGCGCGATCGCAGGAGCTGGGGCGTTTTGGTCGTCGTTGCGAGTCGCCAAGGGGCAATTTCCACCTCCGCCGCCGACTTCGCCTCCACTTGAGCCCTTCGTCGATCCTTTGCCGCTGCCGCCCGTCTTGCGGCCGGTCCGCCCGGGGTTTTGGTTGGGGCGCTGGTGGGGGCTAGCCCGGGCTTTGGGACCTCACTATGAGTTGCCTATGCTGGAAGTGGAGCAGCAGCTTCACCGAGACCTTCCTCCGACTCGCGTTTGGGGGTATGGCGGAATGTATCCCGGACCGACGATCGAAGCTTGGCGCGGCCAGCCCCTCTCTGTCAAGTTCACCAACGAGTTGCCAGATCGGCACCTTTTCCACGACGCGATCGACCACACGTTGGAAGGTTCCGGAGCGGACATGCCGGAGGTCCGCACCGTCGTGCACTTGCATGGTGGCAGAACTCTTCCCGAAAGCGACGGCCATCCGAATGCATGGTTCACGAGGAACTTCGCGGAGACCGGCGCCTTCTTCTCGGGGCAGACCAACTATTACTCGAATGACCAGCCCCCCTGCATGCTTTGGTACCACGACCATGCAATGGGTATTACCCGCCTGAACGTTGTCGCGGGGCTGGCTGGACTTTACATCATCCGTGAGCCCGGAGAACAGTCCCTGGGCTTGCCCAGAGGGCGCTACGAGGTCCCTCTGGTGATCCAGGACAGGACCTTCCTTCCAGACGGATCCATTCTGTATCCGACCCAGGGTCTCGTTCCCAATGTGCATCCGCAGTGGACCCCGGACTACTTCGGCGATGTCGCGCTCGTCAATGGCAAAGTGCGGCCGTACCTCGAGGTGGAGCCTCGGAAATACCGTTTTCGGATCGTGCTTGGGGCGAACGCCACTTTCTATAACTTGAAGCTGAGTTCCGGGCAGAATTTCATTCAGATCGGTACGGAGCTCGGTTTCCTTCCGGCGCCCGTTTCGATGCCTGAAATCTTGCTGTCACCTGCCGAGCGCGCCGACGTAATTGTGGATTTCTCGAACTATGACGGCCAAGACATCCTTTTGGAGAATGACGCCGTCCGGCCGTACCCCATCGGTCTCTTCGGGCCGGGGCCGTCGCCAATCATGCAGTTCCGAGTGCGCCGAAGGAGCAGCGGGTCAGACGAGAGCCGGATTCCGGCGGAACTTCCGGCCGCACCTCCACTCGAGGAAAGTGCTGCGGTTCTTACCAGGGATATCATGCTGAGCGAGGAGACCGTAATGGCTGGCCCCCTCCACCTACCGACAAAGCTCTTGGTGGAAGGCCTGCCTTTCTCGGCCCCCGTCATCACGACACCGGCGGCGGGAAGCACCGAGATCTGGCGTTTCATCAATGTCAGCGCCGTCGCTCATCCCATGCACATCCATCTGGCGCACATGCAGGTCCTCGACCGCCAGTTCTTCGACTTCGACCGTTATATGCAAACGCAGGAGATCGTGACAGTTGGACCGCCTGTGCCGCCCGCGCCGAATGAAGTGAAGGCGCCAAAAGACACGGTGCGGGTGGACTTGGCGTCGATTACGCGGGTGCTGGTGAAGTTCGATCTTCCTATTGCCACGCCGATGACGTCGGGACAGCGATTCCAGTATGTGCACCATTGCCACATGCTGGAACACGAGGACAACGATATGATGCGCCCGTTTGACATCGTTGTTCCGTAGGGCGTCGCGAGGCTGGCATTTCCCAAGCAGCCGCAGGTGTGAATCGTGGCAATATAAACGTTCATGGTTTCAGCAGCGCTGACGCAGCAAATGGAGCAAAAAGAACTTGGCAAATCCTGGCAATTGCTATATGCTTCAAAAAGCGCTGCTAATGAGCAGTTTTTGGGGATGTTCGGGGGCTGGACCTATTGTCAAAAGAAGACCCGTTTGTCCACCTAGAGAATCCGGTTGTTTGCACAATGATGGGAGTTAACTAACCGATGAAAGAGCACGAAATCGGTTCACAGATCTCCGTTGAGCAACACTCGAACGGACTGGGCCGGTGGCTACAGGGAGTTCAGCACGTCGGAGTCACAGTCGACGATATGAGAAAATCCCTGGAATTCTATGTTGAGGTCCTCGGGGGACGGATTGCCCTGATGGGCACCGGTTTTTCGGGCAGCGTCCTGCATTACACGCTCTTCCAGAAGGAGGAGATCGACGCGATTCAAAACGGAGTGAGTGCACGCTCCTTGGGAGTTCCGGATGTTCGCGACGGCTCACGCGAAGCGCTGGATGTCTGCTTCATCTCGTTCGGTAACACTTGCGTCGAACTGCTTCATTTCAGGGACGCCCGGCTCGACCAGAATGCGCCTAACTGTTTCGCCAAGCTCCCTTCGGGCGTGGGACACGCAAATGCTTCTCACATCTCCTTCCACGTTAAGGACGACGTCAACCTGAATCTTTTTGCCAAGAAACTCGAAGAGGAGTGCCGCAGACGGGGGATCACGAACGTGATCTGCAACCACGTGGTGCATGTCAACTCACATGAAGAGCGCATGAACCTTCCGCTGAAATATGCGGCCAATAAGTTTTGGAACGATCCGGAATACTTTGTCGAGGGCTATTCCGATAGCGATTTCGGCGACTTCCAGGGGTGGTCTTTGTTCTACTGTAAAGGGCCGAACGGGGAGCAGCTCGAGTTCAACCAGGTCACTCGTAAGGCAAAACAGCATTTCGACCGTGCCCGGAATGAGTACAACGAGGCGAATGACACGAGCTTCGAAGCACCAAAATCGCGCACGGCCAAGTAGAGGGGATCAGTTTACCAGGAGGGAAAAATGCCATACGCCACATTCAGTACTCCAGTGAACGCCTCAGCGGACGTCATCTGGGAAACGTTGCTGGACAAAGCTCATCGTCCGCACAAGTACATTCCGTACGAGGTGCTAGAGTACAAGATTCACGAGGAATTCGCCAACGGGATTCTGCGTGAGATCCGCACCGCGGAGATGCACATGACCGAGAGGGTGACGTTTGACAAACAGACCGGCACCATCACGTTCACGCTCGTTAACCATCCGCTATACGAAGGAACGCTCATCAACAGGCTGTCACCGCCAACTCCGGAATCCGGCGGCCTACCGGTCGTCACCTACACGATGGACGTGAAACCCCGGAGCCCGGAAGCAGAACAACAGCCGGACGCGAACTGGTTCAAGAACGCTGCCCGCCCGGAAGCGATCTCCAAGGCCGTTCTGCACATGAAGAGCATTGTCGAGGGTCAGGCGGCTCAGGGAGCAAAGGCATAACAGAAGAAGCCTGCAAGGAGAGCTTCGGCTACAGTTGTTTGAAAACGGTAGATCAAGGAATGGCGTGTCTAAGCGGACGTGTCGAAAGTGGACATGCAGTTCTAAATTCATCGGGAGGGAATTGACAAAAATGGCAGAAGCAGGGACCGCTACGAAGAGCTCTGGAAAGAACTCCGAACTGGTTCGGAAGATGTTCGAGGCCGGGGAATCGATGAATGTACACAACTTCGTCAAGTTCTACAACGACGACGCGCTGTACCAGTTCAGCAACTTCCCAGTGGCACACGGCCCCCAGGGCATAGTTGACGCCTCGCAGGGCTTCTTGTCCAAGGTCGCCAAGGTCGTCCACCACATCAAGAACCTGTGGGAGATTGATGACGAGAACGCAGTCTGTGAGATGACGGTCACGTACACGCGGCACGACGGAAAGGTCTTCACGCTGCCGTGTTGCGATACGATTGTGTTCAAGAACGGCAAGGTACAGGAACTCCGCATTTACATGGACATCACGCCGGTCTTTACCGATTAGCGGATAGACAGGGCATCCTCAGGTACCTGCCGGGAGATCTACTTGATGTGTTTTTCACGGGAGTGCCGTGTGCAAACGCGAAGGAATCGCTGGGGTTTGCGGCGCTCCCGGCCAGCGTTCGTCCTGTTGGTTCTGATCACATTCGCAGCGGTGTTCAACGCCGGCGCCGAGGCGCAGGATTCAACGGACCAGCAGACAGCCCAAGCGCCAGCGGCTGGCCAAACGCTTCCGCCGGCGGGCCCTCCTGGGCCGCCGGGAGCGCCTGGAGGTCCGGGCCCGTTCGGTGCTGGGCCTCCGCCGGTGCACTATGAGATGCTCCGGCAGAATGACGACTTCAGCTACCTCAAGGACCCCGCGCGCCGCACCGACCTGTTCGATCCCATTAAGTACATTCCGTTCGGCGGCAAGGACAACTGGTACCTGAGCATCGGCGGAGAGGTCCGGCAATGGTGGGAGCGCTATGACAACGAGGACTGGGGCGGCGTGCCGGACGACTCGAACGGATACCTGTTACAGCGCTACATGTTCCATGCTGATGTCCACTTCGGCGAGCGCGTCCGCACTTTCGTCCAGTTTAAGAGCGGGATCGTATCCGGACGCGCGGCAGGTCCTCGTCCGGTCGATAAAGATAAGCTCGATGTCAACCAAGCATTCGTCGACTTGAACTTCGGCCTGAAGCCGAGCGGGGAGAAGCCGGCCTTTACGCTTCGGCTGGGCCGCCAGGAGATGCACTACGGTACCGGCCGGCTTGTGTCGGCCCGCGAGGGACCCAATGTGCGCAATAGCTTCGACGGGGTCCTTGCGCGAATCAATAAGAGTAATTGGCAGGTGGACTTCTTTGCAACAAAGCCGGTCCAGACTAACTTCGGTTTCTTTGACGACAGCACCGAACATGCCCAAACCTTCTGGGGAACATACGGTGTCAAGACGCTGGATCCCCGGCCCTCTATTGCGCAAACCAAGCTCGATGTGTACTACCTGGGCTTCCGGCGTAAAGTCGGAATCTTCAACCAGGGCCTCGGACCAGAAACCAGGCATACAGTCGGAGCGCGCATCTCCGATCAGCCGCCGATGGGGATGGTCGTGGAAGGTTGGGATTACGACTTCGAGGGCGCCTTCCAATTCGGTGAGTTTGGGCCGTATCTAACCTTTGGGCCGGCTGGGCCCACACCGGGCGGGAAGGGAAACATTCGCGCCTGGACAATCTCGACGGATACAGGTTACACCTTCAACCGGGTGAAACTCCAGCCCCGGTTGGGGCTGAACACCGGTGTAACCAGCGGCGACAAAGATCCGACGGACCCCGACCTGCAAACCTTCTTTACGCCGTCCCCCAACGGCCACTACTTTGGTCATATTCAGCAGAACGGGCCGCTGAACATCCAGGGATTTCGGCCGAACGTCGTGCTGCACTTCCCGCGACTCGTGTCGGTTACGTTCGATTGCTTCTTCTTCTGGCGGCAGAGCCTGCACGACGGGTTCTACAACGTACCTGGGTTCCCGTTACGACCGAGCGGCGTGAGCAAGGCCCGCTATATCGGAACACAGCCCCAGGTGGAAGTGTTTTGGGTGGTAAACCCGCACGTTATGGTCGACGTCGGGTATGCGCACTTTGTTCCCGGAGGCTTCTTACGGGACTCGCCGCCGAGTCAGAACCTTCGTTATGCGCTCGCGATGGTGCAGTTTCGATTCTAAGGGTGGCCCGGAGGGTCCGCTGCTCTCTCTCGCGCCAGTGTCTCTAGCGCGTGCTCAGCGACACTCGGGCGACGGATGGGTGTGGTTTTAGATCAATCACCTCAGCCGGCGTTCGTATGCCGAAACTTACGAGTTGATTGAGACCGTTCATCAGATCCCCCTGGCCAAACGCGAATGCAAGACTGTAAAAGAAGACCCGAGCTCCGGATCCACTCGTGATGTACAACGGAGGGAGATCGGCCGCGCCAGGGCCTGCCTTGCCTTTGCCGAACGTCAACTGAGTCGGACCATCCAAAGGGTGCCCCTGGACAACGACTGTGAAGCCCGTTCCATCGGGATGAAGAGCGACCAACTGGTCAGTGCGGACGATAACGACATACAGATTGCCATCGGGGCCCATCGTAATACCGTCCATTCCCCAGTAGTCTACGTTTTCAAAAACTACCTGGGGTGTACCCGCGCTTCCGTTGCTGTTTATTGGAATGCGGATGATGCGGCCAAAATCGGTGACGGTGACATAGACATTCCGTCCGCCATCGTCTACGACGATCCCATTCACACCGTGCGGATGGAGGAGAGGAGAATCAGGATTACCATAGAAGAGCGTGCTCTCTATCCATACGCTGACCGTGCCGTTTTGATCGATGCGCCATATTCTCAGCGTGCAGGCATTCGGTGTCCCCATGGCGGCTTTGCACTGCTCCCTGCTGCGCGTGAAGTCGTGAAGGTCCGTAACGTACAGCGGAAACCCGCCGTCTGTAAACGAGAGGCCTTTCGGCAACTGGCTCAGAGGCACTGTAGCAAATGGTTGAGCGGTACCGCTCGGAGACACTCGCCAAATCCCGTGCGTGCTCGGATCGCAGTTTGGCAGGCCAACGTACAGGTCGCCATTTCGGTGATAGGCAAGCCCGGTCATGAACGGGGTAGGCTCCTGCTGCACTCCCGGACTCACGAAATCTCGTCCTGGTCGCGCGGCTCGGCATGCGCTGATATCAGTAGCCAAAGGCAGATTGACAAAGCTGCTGGTTTCCCCCTCCGGCGTGACTGTGTAGATCGGGGTGGAAGGCCGCGGCCCCGGGATAGGCAGTCCCAAAATACCGACCTTGAGATCGCCACTCGGGTCGACAGCAACACCTACGGGGTTGTTGCCTGTAGCAAAGAAATCGAAATCCTTCACGGTTACGACTGCCGTAGCGTTCGAAATGGGATCGGCAGATTGTGCGCCCAGCATCGGCCTGATACCGGCCCAAGCGAACATTGCAAGCGCAATAAGCAGAACAGGCAGGTACTTCTTCATCGTGTGTCTCCCTTTCTGATGAACTCGTCCCTGGTTACACATCGGGATACAATCCCGCGCAAACGTCAGCAAAACCTCTACTGGGTGATAGTCACCCAATTGGGGCCGCCACTCACAGGTATGACGTCCTCCACGGTATTCGTGGCGGTTTCGATTGCCGATATGGTATTGCTCAGAAAGTTGGTGACATAGGCTCGGGCGCCATCAGGTGTGATCGCCACCGCTCTGGGTCCCAACGCCACAAATATCGTGGCTACGACCGTGTTCGTCGCTGTGTCGATAACGGATACATTATTGGAAAAGACGTTGACCACGTAAGCCCGCGTGCCGTCCGGAGTAATCTTGATCCCGACTGGTACGACGCCGACGTTGATGGCGTTCCCGTCAGGGACCGGGAGAACGGTTCCTGTCGCGGTATCGATGACAGAGACCGAGTTGGAGCCAAAGTTCGTTACATACGCACGCTGCCCATTTGGCGTGAAGACCACATTGGCGGGTTCTGTCTGCACTGGGATGATGTCGACTACGGTGTGTGTAGCAGTATCGATCACCCACACCTGATTCATCCTCCGACTGGTCACGTATGCCTGCATCCCATCTGGACGAATAGCTACACCGGCTGGAAGATTCCCCACCGGGATAGTGGCAACCACTTTATTGCTGCTGGTCCTGATGACCGAGACGGTGTTTCCTTCGACCGCGCCCGGGACGAGCGTTGAATCCTGGCCGAAATTCGTCACGTACACCTCTTCATTGTCGGGCGTGACGGCCACCCCGAGCGGGCCCCGGCCGACGGTGACGGTAGCCACTACGTGCGGTCGCGGACTATCTTTCTCATTGTTTTGGTGCTCGAGTGGTACTAACTGCAATACCGAAACAGTATTTGACAGACTGGTAGCCTGAGCGAAGGGTCCAGGAAAGGTGCCGTAGTTTGCGACATAACCTCTTTTCCCATCGGATGTAACGGCCATACCATTTGGGCCGGGTCCGACAGGCACCGTGGCCAGGACTTGATTGTCTGTAGTGTCGATGACTGCCACGGCGCCGGCATTCGGAGTCGCATCACGGACTGTCGCATATGCGAGTGGGCTGTCCTGTTGTGATCCGGCGGTTGTTTGCCCCGACAGCAAAGTCAGCAACAATCCAGCTATCAGCAAGATGGAGGGGCGTAAGGAGAATCGCCCAGCGATTTCAGAGTCAAGGCAGAGAGCTTGATGCTTCATAGTCGCCCTTTCGCCGGAATTTCCGTTTTGGATCCCAGTATGCGGATAGTATACACCCAGCTTCGAGCTTTTGATCCTCCCTAAATGCGGATTTTTCTCTGGGAGCCGTCCTTTGGCTCCGTAAGCGTCAAGTTCACCCTGCCGGGATCCAAAATCAGAAAACCCGGCCTTTTCAGCGCAGTCCAGAAACACTTCTCCGCGCCCCCACTTCTGGCCTGCCCGATAAGGCTGTCCGGGTCTTTTGGCAGCCGCCCTAGTGCGGTGCGAAAAGCGGCGTCGGATCCATGTAAATCCGCATGTCCTTGACCAACCCGTCCTGCATCCGGAATACGTCGGTGCAAGGAAGAATCAGCTTTGTGTCGTCGGTCCTGATGTAGGTGATCTCCATCTCACAGATCACGTAGTCGTCGACTTCAATGAGCTCCAGGATCTTGAACGATATCCCTTTAATGGCCTCCAGGTGGCTGGAGGTGGCAGTCTGGAGGATCTCCTGTTTGCCGTTCGCGGTGGGGAAATTTCCAAAGCGATACGTGGCATCGTCGGTGAAGAGCGTGAGGGCTTCCTCTACCTTAAACCCCTCAAACAAGCTGATCAGATGTCGAATTGTCTGTGTTGCACTAGTTGTCACGTTTAACCCCAATCTCGATACTCACCAGCACCTGGTGTAACGGATAAGCAGGCGGGCTCCTCCTATGAAAACGCCGGACTTGGGTCCAGGAAGGCGCGCAGCGATTTGACCTTCCCGCCTTCAAGCCTGATCACGTCGCAACACGGGACAGTGACTACTTTTCCATCTTTGCGCCTCACGTAAGTCAGGTCCAACTCGCAGCAAACGATGTCGCCCGATTGCCAGATGTTCTTCACAGTGTGAGTCACACTAGAGAACATTTCCAGCATGGGTTTGGCGAACTCGACGATGCCTTGGTGCCCTTTTACCGCGGGAAAGTTTCCGGCCCGGTACTCGGCATCCTCAGTAAAACACGTCAGGTATGCTTGCACGTCGTTGTTGTGGACGGCGGAAAACAAACGGTCAATAATCTCCGAATGCATTGAATCCCTCCCCAGTGGGTTTCAGAGCGGTCACTATGTCGTTATCAGGTTGATCAGTTCGCTCGGAGCGAAGACGTCCCGATAGAAAGTCAACTGCTCGCTCTTGAAGTAGCAGGCGCCGCGGTGGCCGCGCCGCACCCAGCAGACGGTGCCTTTCGCGATCGTCTCGTTCGTTGCTGTGTCCATGCAGGCCCATTCGAAATGAACGAACTCGCCATGGAACATGACGATCGGCCAGGTCATGATGACCCCAGGCTGGGCAATCAGCGCCCACCAGTGCTGTTCGCGGGATTTCTGCTCATCGAGGCCGTAGTACGGGCCGTCCTGGCAGAAGTAGACGAGGTCACTGCGGTATTCGCCCGTCAGCAGATCACCGCGTCCTTTTCGAAGGGCTTCGCAGTGGGTCGGCCACCATGCCTTGTTCTCCTTCTCGATCTGTTTCGGGGTATAATCCGGGCCGATCTGAGGCAGTTTTGCCTCTTTCAGAGCGATGTACCGGCTCGCCTCGTCGAGCAGCTTCTTGGACAGCTCGGACGAGACCGACTTCGGCACGGAGTAGTCCGCAGCCAAGTCCTTGTAATAGTTGATCCTCTTTCGCATCCTAGTCTCCCCTGAGTTAGAAATGGCATCCGCTGTAACGTGAGCTTACTGCTGCGTTCGTGATCAGACCTTGTCCCCAAAACCAGTCTTTCCCTTGGCCACGATCTCCCCCAGCCTGCCGAAAGCGCTTGCCGCTTTGTTGAACCCCGCGTAAACGCACATGAACAACAGCACCTCCTCGATTTCGGCGAGCGTCACACCCTGTCTGAGAGCCATGTGCACGTGTGCTTCGAATGGCGCTCCGGGACCGGTCTCATTGGCATTCGCCACATCGACGGCAATCGTGATC
>JAEHDI010001143.1 GCA_016880505.1 Bryobacterales bacterium
ATTTCGGCAACCTCACTCCGGATGAGCGCAGGATGCCGCTGGCCACGTCGAAGTCGAACGCTACCTGGAGGCCTTGCTCCTTCAACGCTGCCAGAATCCGCCTCCGCCCCTGGTCGTAGGGTTGATTCAGGACCAGGGTGTCACTGCATCCGAGGTTCATTCGCGTTCCTGGCATTGGTGTATGCAATCCAATCACCACGCCAGTCAGCGGCGTGTTTCCGTCGAATTCTGGAGACTCTCGGACATCTGGTGTGCGGAATTGGCCAACGGGGGGGCTGACCTCATCGTGCTTATAATGAAGAAAAGGGCCAAAACTGGGTAGATGATGTTTCTCCTAACTCTTCTCCTCGCAGCGCAGATTGCGCCGCAGTCCGCCGACTTACCGAATCGCCAGCCGCAACTCGCTACCGATGGAATCCGCCTGGCGTTGACCTACGGGGCCGCCGACCGTGTTTTCTTCGCGGAGTCCAAGGACGCCGGCAAGAGTTGGAGCAAGCCGGTGGTCGTCTCCTCGCAAGGCAAACTCTCGCTCGGCTTGAAGCGAGGGCCGAGGATCGCGATGACGCCGCAGGCCATTGTCATCTCCGCGGTGGTTGGGAAGCAGGGCCGCGGCGCTGACGGCGATCTGCTCGCCTGGCGTTCCACGGACGGCGGAAAGACCTGGTCCGCCGGGAGAGCGATCAACGATGTGCCTTCCGCCGCGCGCGAAGGACTGCACACCATGGCTGCGGGCGGTAAGGGCACCCTGTTCGCCGCCTGGCTCGATCTGCGGGGGAAAGGCACGCGCTTGTATGGCTCGACTTCGTCAGACGGGGGCGCGACCTGGTCGCCGAACATTCTAGTGTACGAATCGCCCTCGGGATCTGTGTGCGAGTGCTGCCACCCGACGGCAGCCATCGATGCGCAAGGACGTATCTTCGTGATGTTTCGGAATTCCTTTGACGGGAACCGCGACATGTACCTCGTTCGCTCCGACGATGGTGCAAAGACTTTCGGGCCAGCGGCCAAACTCGGCGCTGGTACTTGGAAGCTGAATGCATGTCCGGCGGATGGCGGAGCGTTGCAGGTCGACAGGGACGGCAAGCCACTCTCCGTTTGGCGGCGCGAGGGGGAGGTGTTCTATTCGACGGGTCCCGATCTGGAGCAACGGATTGGGGCGGGGAAGCATCCCATTCTGGCTACGACACCTCGCGGGCCGGTCCTGGCTTGGATGGAGGGCAAGGCGTTGAAGGTGAGGGCGCCGGGACAGAAAGACGCCACCACTCTCGACAGCGAGGCCGCCTATCCGAGCATGGTGACTTTGCCGACAGGGACTGTCGTGCTGGCCTGGGAACGGGGCGGCACAATCGTCGTCAAAGGGCTGGACTAAGTTGCTAGTGAGCGTGTCCGCCGCTCGGGCTCGGAGCCGGTTCCTTCAGCAATTCAAGAATCGTCGCCCGGAAGTTCGCTTCTTCGTTCCGGAAGAAGCCATCTTTCCCCTCGAACTGCGCTCGAATCCGCCCCCGCCTGTCAATGAAAACCACGATCGGCACGGTATGCAGTATTCCCGCTGACAACTGGGCAAACTTGTAGGCCCGTTCCCTTTGGATTGGAGCCACCGGATGAGTTACCTGATAGTCAGCCACAAATCGCGGCGCCGCTGTAACCGCATCGTCGTTGAACGGAAGCGAGATGGCCTGGAAGCCCTCTTGGCCATACTCCTCTTGTAGCCGGCTCAGCAGCCTTGCGGTGTCCCGGCAGTGGGGACACGTCGTCAACATGAATTCGAGAACGACCACTTTGCCGCGCAGAAGACTCAAGCGAATCTGCTTCCCGTTGGTATCGGTGAGCACTAGCTCGGGAGCCTTTCGGGTCTCGTTGGCGCCGCGCATCACCGACGCGGCGAGCGGGACGCTCAGGAGAAATTGTTTCCGGGTCATCGACTGTCTCAAGCTTTCAGTCCTCCTTGCGGAGGTTGAACTTCTCCATGCGATAGATCAGCATCTTGCGGCTGATGTCGAGGAATTCGGCCGCCTTCGTCTGGTTCCACGCGAAACGCTGGAGCGCCCGGAGCACGAGTTCGCGCTCCACCGCCTCGATGCTGATCCCCTGTGGAGGCAGCTCCAGTTGGATCGCCTCCATCGCCGGCCGTTCGCGCACGAGGAAGTCCGGCAGATCGGCGACCGTCACCTCATCGCCAGGCGCCAGGACGAGAAGACGCTCCACGACATTCTCGAGTTCGCGCACGTTTCCGGGCCACCGATAGGCCGAGAAGTACGGGAGTAAAGCGGGTGGCAATCTCAGGCCCGGGCGGTTCAGACGTTCCTTGAATTTCTCGAAGAAGATGACGACCAGGTCGGGGATGTCGTCAGGCCGCTCCCGCAGAGGGGGGAGCGTCAAAGGAATCACGTTGAGACGATAGTAAAGATCCTCCCGGAACGTGCCGTCTTCCACCATGGCCTGGAGATTCCGGTGGGTCGCGGCGATGATGCGGACGTTGACTTTGGTCGGAGCCGCCGCCCCGATCTTTTCGATCTCGCGCTCCTGGATCAGCCGAAGAAGCTTGACCTGCAACTCCCAGGG
>JAEHDI010001144.1 GCA_016880505.1 Bryobacterales bacterium
GATCGCGGACGGCATGGTGTTCGCGAACGCCTCGCGCTCGCACATGGCGGCCTCGCTCGCCGCGCTGCCGGAAGACAGGCGGAAAGATCCGGCCTTCTTCATCGGCAACATGATCCCGACCTGCATCAGCGACGACATCGAGGCCGCAAAGGCCGTCAACCGGCGCACGCTCACCCACTACGCGCTGCTTCCGAACTATCGCAACTACTGGAAGGAGGCCGGCTACGTTGCGCTCGACGGTGCCGTTGCGCTCCAGCTGGAGGGTGGCGTGGGTCCAGGTGTCTTTCGGCAGGAGACGATGCATCAGGGCCGCAACCGACGTGACAAGGGTCATATCAGGGCTGGATTGCAGGCGGTTGAGCGTCTGCATGCGATGCGCAATCAGGCCGACATGGGGTGCCGTGGCCTCGTAGGGCAACGTTTCCCATTGAGGGAAGAGGGTTAGCCGGTCACTCGGGGCGCCGACGAGCTGATGGCAGAACTGGAGGTCGTCAAAGAGGCGCTCGGCGGCTTCATTATTGGCCGTGACGACGATCCGGGGGCGGTTCCGGTAAGAGGCCAGCGCGGGTGAGCCGGTCAGGCAGGTGAGCACAAACGCCGCGGTCGATCCGTGCAAACCTGTGACACAGGGACGGGCCGAGCTCTGCTTGAGAGCGGACACGAGCGGGGCGATCCATATATCTGCGGGAGAGGGTGTATGTGACACGGATTAGGCTGAGGCTGAGCGAATACGGTGAATCAATGCCGTTGTGGAAAAACCGGGGACCAGGGGAATGGTTTGCACCCTGCCTCCGCGCGCTTCCACAACGTCCCGACCGATAATACGATCCAGAGACCAGTCACCGCCTTTGACCAGGACGTCCGGCTGCACGGCGGTAATGAGTGTTTTGGGATCGGGTTCGGAGAATAACACGACGAAATCGACGCATCCTAAGGCCGCGACTACTTCCGCCCGTTGCGCCTCCGGCACAATCGGCCGGTCCGGAGCTTTCTCCAGGCTGCGGACGGAGTCGTCGGTATTGACCCCCACAACCAGGAGATTTCCAAGAGCCTTGGCCGCCTGCAGATAACGGGTATGGCCGACATGCATGAGATCGAAACAGCCGTTGGTGAAGACAATACGGGAGCCTCCAGCTCGCAGGGGCTGGAGCTGCTCAACCAGTTGTTCTTTAGTCACAATCTTGGGCGGCATCGCCTGCATCATACCTGTCGCGTCGGCCGATGGGAAGCTATGTGTTACGACCCGACTATTTTGCCCGGTATTTCTTAAGTTGGTGAAAGAACGACCCGATACAAACCATAACCAGGAACAGGGGAGAGTTCTCGCAACCTCGGTCGATCGTCTATTGCATGCGGAACCCGAGGTGCTGGTGCGAGCCGATTATGTGGATGTGCTTGCCAGTGTTCGAAGCCTGCTGATGAAAATGGGGTTGGGGGGGACGGTGGGTTTCCTCCTCATGCTCGTCGCGATCTTCTGGGCCGGTGCCGGCCAGCGGAAGGAGGACGAGGGATCGATGCAAGCGGAACGGTCTCTTCGGGAAAGCGAGATGCGGACCGGAAACGTCATGGAGAACGCGTTGGATGACGTGGTGATGATGGATCGGGAGGGACGCCTTTCCGGATCCCTCGCGGACGCAACCGGGATTGACAGAACTCTTCGTGAACGGAGTTGAGCACGGGAAGCTGAACCTTTCCTATGCGGAAAAGTCGGCGTTGCTCAAGAGCGGCGCGCTGGGGCACGAGATCGCGCGCCGCCTGGCGTTTCTCGACTATGCGCAGAAACGGGGGCGAGTCTCACTGGATCGGACGGAGACAGCCTTACGGATGTCCATC
>JAEHDI010001145.1 GCA_016880505.1 Bryobacterales bacterium
GATGGCTGGATTTCATCCAGCTCTCGTACTGGCCACGCATCACGTGACAGTTCGTGCAGGCGTCCGGGTCGTCCGTCATGTAGGCGGCGCCCCGTGCGTAGCCGAACGTGTAAAAGCCCAACCCAAGGAGAATGCCGAGCGGCACGCCAAGCAGAAGCGGCGTGATGTACCCGTGCTCATTCATGATTTGTTCCAGTATATTCATAGCCGAAGCTATTTTTTGTGACAGGAGTCACCACAATCGAACATCCGGCCTTTTACTCTTGTTTTGTGAAGCTGCCTTGCCCGATCTCCGCCCGTGTTCTCCTGCCACTTCTCGCCGTCGCCTGCCTGAGTGCGCAATCCCAAACCGATCAAGCCCCGCCCCTGACCGTCCAGGGAAGTTTCCGGACCCGCGTAGAAGCCTGGGACTGGTTCGAGGGAAGTGCCGACAACCGCTACGCGTTCTCTGGAAACCTCTTGCGGCTGAGCCTGGGCCAGCAGCGAAAGCAGATCGACTGGCAACTGGAGTTGGCCGCGCCGTTCCTGCTCGGGTTGCCGGAGAACGCCATCGCGCCGGCGCCGCAGGGCCAGTTCGGACTGGGAGCGAGCTATTACGCCGCAAACGATGCGAAGCGCAATGCGGGCATGGTTTTCGCGAAGCAAGCCTTCGTCCGGTTCAAGGGCCTTTTCGGCGACCAAAACCAAAGCTTAAGGCTTGGGCGCTTTGAGTTCATTGACGGCGCGGAGGTGGTGCCGAAGAACCCAACCCTCGCGGCGCTGAAGCGAGACCGCATCGCTCACCGCCTGCTCGGCAACTTCGGTTTCAGCCATGTCGGCCGGAGCTACGACGGGTTCCAGTACGTGAACAACCGGCCGAAGGTCAACTACACGATTTTGGCGGCGATGCCGACGCGGGGCGTCTTCCAGGTGGATGGCTGGGGCAATCTGAAGACCGGCTTGGTCTATGCCGCCGCCACGGGCCAGGTAGCGGGCAAGAAGAGCAGCGGTGAATGGCGGGTGCTGGGCCTCTACTACCACGACTGGCGGAGGGTGCTGAAGACGGACAACCGGCCGCTGGCGGCACGCCGGAGCGACTTGGGAAATATCCGCATCGGCACCTTTGGCGGCCACTATTTGCACACGTGGGAGACGCCGTCCGGGACGGTGGACATCCTACTCTGGGGCGTACTGCAGGCGGGCCGGTGGGGCGTGCTCGACCACCGTTCGGGCGCGCTCGGCACCGAAGCCGGCTGGCAGCCGAAAGCTGTGCCCGCCTGGAGGCCCTGGCTCCGCGCGGGTTTCTTCCACGGCCACGGCGACGGAGACCCGAACGACACCACACACGGCACCTTCTTCCAGGTGCTGCCGACCCCCCGCATCTACGCCCGTTTCCCGTTCTTCAACCTGATGAACAGCCAGGACCTTTTCGGATCGGTGACGCTGCGCCCGCACAAGACGGTCAGCATCAAGACCGAAGTACACGGGTTGCGGCTCGCCAGCCGGAACGACCTGTGGCTTCTTGGCGGCGGCGCATTCCAACCGTGGACCTTCGGCTACGTCGGCCGGCCCTCCAATGGCGAGCGTGGCCTCGCCAATCTCTATGACGGGAGCATCGACTGGCAGGTAAGCCCGGCGGCGACACTGAGCGCCTACTACGGATACGCCACCGGCGGAGCGGTGATACAGAAAACCTACCCGAACGGCAAGAACGGCTCGCTCGGGTACCTCGAATTGAGCTATCGATTTTAGTCGCCGGGCGGGAGACGCAGCCGGAGTCCCCGCTGGCGGTTGAGGCTCTCCGTACGTTCGCGATCCACCAACCGGAGCGGCACAGCTCGGTCAATCCCACGAGGCGTTGCGTAGTGTAGCGTTCCACCGTGAACCCAGACCGCCTCGGCGGCTTCCTCCGTTCCATCCCGAAGCGCGATCACGAACTCGGACACCGTGCTCCCGACTCCCTCTTCCCACCGATAGTCACGAACTTCGGGTTTTGGCGGTGGAGGCGGCGGTTCGGGCCGGTACGCTTCGGCGGGTGCCGGCGGAGGCGTCTGGACGACGACTACATTTTGCGACGGCTGGGCGCCGCCAGCATAGCCACCATACCCTCCGTACCAAGGGAACATGTACGGATACCCATACGCCTGCCAGCGCGGCCGTTGAAAGCCCGGCACGATGTTTTGCGGCCGGGGCGTGTTTCCAATCGGCGGGATGGGAGACAGCAGAGGAAGTGACGATTCAGAAGGAAACGTTCGGACTGGGTTCGCAACGCCTCGCTGCTGGGCGAACATGCATGCACTGGCCGCTACGAACATCAACACGCCGACAACGTGCTTCACACCGTTGACCCCTCTCATTTGCAGCTTACCGCTAATTCGGCTGTGGAGCCACCCCATACCGGCGCTTTGGCCCACCGCTTGCAGTGTACGGTCATGGTCATTAAAGATAAAAAGGTCTTAATTACATGAATAGAGCGCTCTCTATCGAAATCCTTGCCGATGAGATCTACCGCGTGGTGGACCAGCAACAGGGTAAACGCTACTTGAGGGCGGGGGATCTCACGCAAATGATGATAGAAAGGTTCGGAGAGGAGTGCTCGAAGGACAACTGCCGGCAAGCCATCCACCGGCTGATCGATTCGGGCCGCTGTGTTTACAGCTACTTTGGCGCGAGCTACGTCACCCTGCCGCTCAAAGCAAAGAGGCAACCGTGACGCATCTTGAGGAGAGATACGTCACGGAAGCCGCAACTGACTGAAAAATAAGGCTAAAGAAAGAAGCTGCGAACGCCAATCTCAGGCGTAGTACACCGCATTCTTCTCTGCGAACTGCGTGAGGTTGGCGGGGAGCTCGTCGAGAACGTAGATTGAGTTCGTCGGGCACACTGGCACGCAGGCGCCACAATCGATGCATTCTTCGGGTTGAATGAAGAGTTGAGGCGCTTCCTCGAATTTCGGCTCGTCTTCCTTCGGATGAATGCAGTCCACCGGGCAGGCCTCGATGCAGAGCTTGTCCTTGGTGCAGGTGTCAACGATAACGTAAGCCATAATATCCTCTGCAATGGGAAGAGGCAATTGTGATTCCAATTGCGGAGTCACAAGCACCACCCGCAAGTGCTAGACAGCAGGGCTTTTTCCGGCCTCAATGGTAGTGCCGTTGGAACGAATCTGAGGCACACCGCCCCGAACCGGCAGCATCCTGCGTGAAATCCCCCACGGAACGGAACGGCCGGAACGAGAGAGAGTTTGCGGACGCGCTTTCGCCTTGACTGATCAGTTTCGGATGGGATAGTCTCAAAATAGGGCATGGAATCCGAGCAAAGGGCCTTATTTATTCTTTTCTGTGCGTTTTGAGCCGGTACGATCGTTGCCCAAGGAGAAAACATGGTCATTCTGCTATTCGGCCCGCCTGGATGCGGCAAGGGAACCCAAGCGGTCTCCATGGCACGGTCGATGGGTGTTCCGTCGATTTCGACCGGTGAGATTTTTCGCGCGGAATGCAAGGCCGGCACGAAGATCGGCAAGCTTGCCTGCGAGATTCTGCGCAGTGGCGGTCTGGTGAGCGACGAGATCGTCAACCAGATGGTTGCCGGCCGATTGAGCCAGGATGACTGCCGAAACGGGTTCATCCTCGACGGCTACCCGAGAACCAAGGCGCAGGCCGAGTTTCTGGACCGATTACTGGAGGAGCAGAGGCTTCCCGCTCCGACGGTGATCTACCTGGACGTTCCCGATTCGGTTCTGGTAGCTCGGATCACGTCGCGCAGGCAGTGCCCGACATGCAGCGCGATCTACAACCTGCTCCACCAGCCGCCTCGCCATGCGGGTGTGTGCGATAACGACGGGACTCCTCTGATCCAGCGTGAGGACGATAATGAGCAGACGATTCTGGCGCGGCTGAAAGCGTACCACGAGGCGACCGGGCCGCTGGTGGACTTCTATGCAACCCGCGATTTTCACCGGATTGAGGGTGACCGTACGCCGGCCGAGATCCATGCTGAGATCGAGCAGGTGCTCGAGCCAGCGCTGGCGCATGCTGGCGAGCCTCGCCGCGGATGAGGACTGGGCTTGGGTGCGGGAATGTCCTCACCCTTGCAAAAAGACCCACCGGCCAGAGGCACTCCAGGCCAGTTTCAGATGGGTAAGTCTTTTAGATGCAGTA
>JAEHDI010001146.1 GCA_016880505.1 Bryobacterales bacterium
AGCAGCACCAATGTCTGACCGAACGTCCCCCCGCGGATTGAGACGTCTGCCTGAACGCCTCCGGGCGCGCGTTCCCGCAGATCCACAGACGGGATCAGGCGGAGCACCTCGGCGATGTTGCGAAGCAGCAACGGGTGGCCTTCGACGTCTAGCTTGTCTACAGACCGGTCCGCTTCCTCGAGCGGAACAGGTTCGAAGCTCCCCGTCACGACGATCGTCTCGCGACGCGGCTGGATTTTTTCGGCCTCAGTGTCGGGAGCGGCGGCCGGCCAGAGGAGGAGGAACAGAAGAGGAATCATAGGAACGCCGACAGAAACCCTCCAGACAATAGGGCGCGCGGCCAGGCGAGGCCTCCGAGCACCTCCATGAGACAGGAAGCGGCGTCTTCTCTTTCGCGGAGCCTCCGGGATACGAGGTCGGCAGCGCGGGGATGACGGATAATCCGCTGGATTGCCGCCTCTAGCCGGTACCGGCCTCCCAGCGCCGCGGAGCGTTCGCGGTCGTAGCTGCGCAGAAAACGGGCGGAACAATCGCCTCGCCGCAACGCCTCTCCGGCTACGGCGGCCGCGAGCCGTGCCGAGATCAGCGCCATGTACACGCCCTCGCCGGTGAACGGGTCATAGAATCCCGCGGCGTCCCCGGCGAGCAGCGCCCCGTCCGCGGAAGCTCTCGCGGCATGGTGCGCCATGGGTCCCAGAACCTTCACGTCTTCGAGCGGCCGGGCCTGCGCCAGGCGTTCCCGGAGTGCGGGCAGACGCCCCAGCGCCTCCGCAAAGTACGCGCCGGCGTGGCCCTTGGAGAGTGACGCATCGTGATCGACAACCAGGCTCAGGTTCGCAACCCCAGCGCCCAGCGGGTTGAGGATGCCGTACAATCCGGCCCCCAGAAAGACTTCGGCGAAGCCGTTGACCGGCAGGACTCCTTCGTAATGGAGGCCGAGAGCCGTCCGGCGATGACTGCGATTCCAGCGAAACAGGCCCAAATGCCGCGCGACCACGGAATTCCGACCCTCCGCGCCGATCACGATCCGCGCAAGGAACTGTTTTTCCTCCCCGCCGTGCAGCCGGCCCTCGACGCCCTGCACCTTTCCGTCTTTGAGAAGCAGCCTCTCAACCCGGAAACCCTCCAAACACGCCGCTCCCTTCCGCCTCGCGTTTTCGAGCAGCAGCGCATCGAGTTGGGACCGGCGGATGGCGAGGCCGCTGCGCCCTTCCGGATACGGGGCGTTGAAGACCGTGCCGTCCGGCGCGGTGACACGCATGGCGCGAATGGGATGCGTATCGCGCAGTTCGACACCAAAGCCGGTGAGCAGATCAACACAGCCTGCTCCGAGGTACTCGCCGCACATCTTGTCGCGCGGGAAGATCGCGCGATCGACAACCAGCACGCGCAAGCCGCGTTCCGCGAGCAGAGCGGCGGCCGTGCTGCCCGCGGGCCCCGCGCCCGCCACGATCGCGTCCCAAAGTTGGCCCGGGTTGAGATCCGTACCACCTGCGCCCGCCATGTTCATTTGTGCAGCACTCCCACCAGTCGGAATAGCGGGCGGCGGACGAAACGCAGACCGCCGAGGCCGGCGGCGCGCGCCAGTTCGTTCAGTTCGCCGGCGGTATACGACCGGCGGACGCTCAGCGGGCCGTCGTGGCGGATGAGGCGGTTGCGGCTGAGCAAGTGGGTGGCGAGCCAGACACCCGCGTGAGCGGCACGGCTTCGTACCAGATCGCTGATGACAAAACCGCGGCGCGCCGTCTCGTCGAGTTTTCTGAAGAGCCG
>JAEHDI010001147.1 GCA_016880505.1 Bryobacterales bacterium
AGCGCCGTCAAAAACCAGAGCGCCGACGGGATAAGCACGAGCAGCGGCCACCAGGCCAGGACAGGGGCGGGCAGCAGATTCAGGTTCAGGAGCACCAGCCCTGCCGCCAGCACGACCAACGCCAGTACGCCGATCATGACCGGCCAGTTGATCACAAACGGCAACCGGCGGCGCAGCACCACAGGGCGCGGTTCGGAGGGTTCCGAATCGACTTCGGGTTCCTCGTTTTCTTCTGGCGGCAAGTCGGACACGGTGGGTTCCTTACGTGGTCAAGCTGAAACGGGTTTACCTCGCCCCTCATCTCGCGCATTGCAGACGAAGAGGGGCTGAGGTATTTATTGCTTCTTTATGAGAGCAGTCTGCTGACTTCGCCTTCGACGCAGCGCGCGCCGTTCGAGCCGATGACGGCGGCATAACGCACCCCGCGCGGAAGCTCTACGCGGTCGCCGGGGCGCAACTGCACCCGCTGATTTATGTCGGGCAGGATCACTTCCAACGATCCTTCAACGCAGTACAACACCTTGCTGTAGCCATGACTGCGCGCTGCATGTCGGCAGTTTGGCCCCTGCGTCCAGGCATAGGGACGCAGTCCTTCTTGTTCCATTTGTCGGGTGATTGTCTGGTAGGTAGGATGTTGTCCACCGCGCCATCGTATGATTTTGATGTCTGCCATGTTACCTGTTAAGCTATTCTCACTCAGTTTCATCGTTACGCTACTGTCCTCCTGATTTGAAAAGCCTAATTTCATGAAAATAACTTCAACTGTTTTTCGAGTATCCAGCACGGTTCAGTCACGTAGCGGGTACGCCCCTCGTGATCGATATAGTGCCAGCGCCCGGTATCTTCCGCGAAAACGCGGAAGCCAAGCCGCTCGTAGAGACGCCGCGCACCCGGATTATCTTTGGCGGCGGCAATGCTCACCGAGTCATAGCGCCGTTCGTTCAGGATCGATTCTGCCTCGCGGATGAGCGCCGTCCCGATTCCTTTGTGCTGGAACACCTCCATCACGCGCAGCGAATAAAAGTAAGCGCGTTTGCGCATGTCCATGAACAGGTTGTCATAACTTTCCAACTGGACAAAGAGCTGCCCAATCGGCCAGCCGTTGACATCCGCCAGCAGCATCAGACGCCGCCCGGCGATCTGTTCTTCAAAGGTCCGCTGAAATAGGCGCCGAAAATGGAGATATTGACCGTACCATTCCAGTTTAGGAAGGTCGTCACGTTCTGCCACTCGAAAGACGACTTCGAGCTGCAGAGACATCGTGTGGCGTTCAGTGGCCGTCATTATCCGTATGCTCGCCTGCTTCAGCGATCCATTGTTGAAGCGTCTCGCGCTCCTGAGATGGATTGGTAATCATACCGTCCAGCCACGCATCGCGCAACCGGGCGAGGAGTTGGCCCATCAGCGGCCCCGATTTGAGACCCATTGACCGCAAATCATGACCGTTGAGGGTTGCTCGAACGTAACGCCAGCGGCGAGCATAACAGATGATGTTTTCTTGCGCAAGTACCGAGGGCGTCATGACCAACCCGGCCAGCAAGACTTCGTCCGCGAAGCCCTCCAACCGGCGCGTGATTGCGCTGGCAGGCTGCTTGAGCGCCAGATCGGGTGATGCCTGGTAGAGCG
>JAEHDI010001148.1 GCA_016880505.1 Bryobacterales bacterium
CCCGGGAGGTGTACAAGAAGCTGGCCGCGCAATAACGGTCTCCACCGTCCGAAAAAAGTGCTATCATCCCTCCCCGGAACCCCTCCAGGTGCGATTACTGCTCCACTTGGGAGGGCGAGGAGGTCGTATGGCCACGAAGTGGCTTAGCATCCTGGTCCTGTCCGCTCTTGTGTCTCCCCTGTCGGGCCAGGCAGACAAAGCTCAAGCGAAACCCCGCGTCACGGTCAGTGGCGTGTTTACCGGCCGAAGCGGCAAGCCGATGGCCAAGGCGAAAGTCATCATGGCGGACGTCACGGGTGACGAAGAAGTCACCTGCGCGAAAGTCAAACTTGTCGCCAGTGTCCCAACCGCAATTACTGACGGGCAGGGGCGCTTTCAATTGAAGGGCGTCACGCCCGGCGAGTACACGCTACTGTACCTGCCCGGGGGCACGGACATCCTGTTCCCGAACGAGATCAGCGTCAAGTCCTTGACAGCGGTTACCCGTTCCATCGCTCCGCTTCTGCGCAGCGTGGAACTCGGCAAAACTGAACCATACCCTCCGAAGTCGTGGGGCAAGGTGTTCACGCTTCTGAAGGGCCACACTTTCTATTCGGAAGGCACATACATGCGGATCTGGAACGCCACCGTCCGCCGCGGCGAACAAGGGCCATATTTCGAGGTGCGGCGCGGCGTCCTGTGGCTCGGACGGATGGACGGCGCCACGCCAGTCAAACTGGAGGCCTGGAGCTACTGAGCGTGGCGGGGGCGCCTCAGGCCCGCTCGAACGGCCACTCGCGCTGCCTCTTCGCCACCAGGAAGTAGATGATCGCGCCGAGCGCGAGCGTCAGAAGCCCGAAGACAATGAACTTCAGCCCGAGCGAGGCGAATACGTAGAGATACCCAGCCAGCGACACCAGAGGCGGGATCGGATAGAGCCAGACCTTGAACGGGCGCACGATATCCGGCCGTCTGGCGCGGATCAGAAATAACGCGATCACCTGCATGTTGAACTGGATGACAATCCGGGCCGCCATTAACGCCAGGATTACGTCCTGTAAGTCGAAGAAACTCGCAATGATCGCACCGATGCCAATCAGCAGCAGCGCCCGGTGTGGGAACTCCTTGGTTGGATGGAGCACGCCGAACCATCGGAGGAAGATTCCGTCCTCCGCGGCGGCATACGGCACGCGAGAGTAACCGAGCAGCAGCGCGAAGATGGATGCGAAAGCCGTAACGATGATCAGCCCGGCGAGCAGGCTCCCCGCCCACGGCCCGTAAACGGCGCTCATGAACGTGGCCCCGATCGATTCCGACTTCATTGCTTCCCGCCACGGCACCACACCGATGAAGCCGAACGACATCAGCACGTTGATGATCGTCACGCCGACGATGGAATACACAACGGCACGGGGGATCGTCCGGCCGGGGTCCTTGACCTCCGCGCCCAGGTAGCACACCTGGTAATAGCCGAGGAACAGATACAGCACGTTGGCGGTGCCCTGTCCGAGTCCCTGGAGGAAGCCCATGTCCATCCGGAAGGCATCCGGCGGCAGGTCGAACGCCAGCGCGGGATTGAACTTCACGATGCCGGTCAGGATCACCCACCCCGTCGTCACGATCATCGTGATCCACAGGCCGAGCATGATTTTCGCGATGTCGGTGATCTTCCGGTACAGGGTGAAGATCAGAAAGACGCCGATGCCCGCCGCCGTCAACTTCATCTGGAAGGCGGTCATCGACGGCCAGAAAACTTTGAGGTACTGCACCAGCCCGATGTTGCCGCTGGCGATTTCAAGCGGGCCGGCGAACAGCAACTGCCAGACGAAGAGAAACGCGAAAAAGCGGCCCCACTTTTTGGGCCCGAAGCCTTCTCGCAGGAATACGTATGTGCCGCCCGCGGCGGGCAGCGCCGCACCGAGCTCGGCGACCACCAACCCGTCGCACAGTGCGATCAGAACTCCAACGAGCCAGGCGAGGTACGACTGCGGTCCTCCCAGCGTGCTCAGAATCAGCGGGATCGCGATGAAGGGGCCGATCCCCACCATGTTCGACATGTTGATCGAGGTCGCGTTCAGGACCCCGAGTCGGCGTTGTAGCGCGGGCTTCGGTTCATCCGGCATGACATTGCAAGCTATCACATTCGGAGAAAATGGGGAGAGCTGCGGGCATCCGAGATGCCGGACACGATCTTCTATGACGGCCATTGTGGACTGTGCCACCGCTTTGTGCGGTTTGTCGCAGCGGCCGACCGCGACGGCAGCTTCCGGTTTGCGCCCCTAGGCGGAACCACGTTCGAGCGGGCGGCGCCGCCCGAACAGCGCACCGGGCTTCCCGACAGCGTGGTGCTGCGCACCGGGGACGGGCAGCTTCTGGTAAGGTCAGCCGCGGTGATCTACACGCTGGAGCGTCTGGGCGGAACGTGGCGGTTTGTAGCGCGAGTCCTGAGCCTGGTCCCCGCCCCGCTGCGCGATGCGGCCTACGACTTAGTGGCGCGCCTCCGAGGGAGGCTGTTCAAGCGTCCGGCGGCTGTCTGTCCCGCGGTGCCGCCGCACCTGCGTTCCCGGTTCGACCCGTGAAGCGATGGCCGTCGTGTCGACCTGCAGCAGCTCCTTGAGCCTGGTTGGATTCCGCAGAAGGTCGGCCAGGGTGTGGCGATCCAGGACATCCAGAAAGGCATGCACCGCCTTGTCAAGGACCAACTGCAATCTGCAGGCGGGCGAGATCACGCAGTCTTGACGGCGGTTGGGATCAAAACACTCCACGATGGCAAAGTCGGGCTCAACCTGCCTCACGAGTTGTCCGAGGTTGATCTCTCCGGGTTTTCCGGCGAGCCTCATCCCGCCACCACGGCCGCGAATGGTCTGGATATAGCCCAGTTTGCCCAGGTTGTGGATGATCTTCATCAAGTGGTTGGCGGAGATGTCATACGCTCTCGAGATGTCAGCGATAGTAGCCAAGCGGTCATTCTGAAGACCCAGGTAAATCAACACCCGCAGGCTGTAGTCGGTATAAGAGGTGAGCCGCATGGGGAGCTCTTACGAGTTCAGACCGCGCCGGATCTTCATCTCTCGAGAGATCTCGGAGAGTTGACTTTCGTCTAGCCCGGCGCGGGCGATGCCGATCAAATGGGCGTCTTCCGCGGCGATATGCCTCCGGTAGATCTCGCACAGGCGGCGGACGACATCCCCGAAGTCTTCAATCAGGCCTTCTGAGGTCCCGGGAACGGCGGCTGCAAGGCCGGCACGAAGTTCCTTGAGCCGCCCGTACAGCCCGTCCGCTTCCCGATGCTACGCCTCGAGGCTTCGAAGAAACTGCGCGTCGGTTTGGTTCAACCTGCCCTGCAACCTCGGGAAGATACTTTCCTCCTCATCGGCGGTATGCCACATTCCGTTGGAGTCAAGAAAGCGGAAGCAATTTTCGATTGTCTCCATGGCCTCATCGCGCCGGTCTCCGAGATGGACCGCCGCCCGCTCCAGGATCTCCAAACGCTCTTCAATGCGTCGATGACAGGCGACCAAGTGGTCGAGCGGCCGATCAAGGGTGGCCTTGGCCCCCATCTCAGGTTTGTCAGTGATCTGTTCGAGGCGAATCATTATGCGGTTCCAGCTTTTCAATCCTGGACGTTATAGATGTATGTAGTATACTTGTTTTAGCTGTTCGAATCAACTGGAATCAGTGACGAAAGATGATCCGTGTAAAGCGTATCTACGATCCGCCGGCTAAGGGAGATGGGCTGAGGATTCTCGTCGACCGTGTCTGGCCGAGGGGCATGTCCAAAGAGAAGGCGGCTGTGGACCAGTGGCTAATGGACCTAGCGCCGAGCACCGAGCTACGAAAGTGGTTCGGACACGAACCAGAGCGCTGGCCGGAGCTCAAACGCCGCTACCAGCTCGAGCTGAGCAAGCAAGCCGATGCGCTGAATGAGATCCGATCGCGCGGCCGGAAAGGTGCGATCACGCTTCTCTTTGCGGCGAAGGACGAGGCGCACAACAACGCCGTCGCCCTTCTGGAGTGCCTGGGGAAGTAGCAGAACGACAGGGACACCAGACGCCCCACACCCGACCGCGTCCGATTTTAGGACAATAGTCGTCA
>JAEHDI010001149.1 GCA_016880505.1 Bryobacterales bacterium
CAGCAGGACGGGTTGTCGCCGCATGATCACGAGACGTTGGAGCAAAACCTCGAAGCGGCGCGACAGGCGCAGGCTCATGTCGAAATCCTGCACGGTGAGGACCCTGTTGCCGCCATCTTGAGGTTTGCCGAAAAGCAGGGGATCACGCAGATCTTCGTCGGGCACAGCCAGCGGACGGGTTGGCTCCAGAACCTGCGGCCGAATCCGGTCGAACGGCTGATCCTCGAAGCGGATGGCATCGACGTCCGCATCTTCCCGCAACGCGGCGGTTCGGAGGGGGCCTGTCCGGATGTCTGAGGCAGCACAAAAAAGGCGTGGCCGGCTGAAGGTGATCCTCGGGTACGCCGCCGGAGTCGGCAAGACGTACAAGATGCTGGAAGAGGGCAGTCAACTGGCGGCGGACAGCCACGACATCGTGATCGGCTACTTTGAGCCGCACGGCCGGAAAGACACCATCGAGAAAACGGAAGGGATGGAACTCGTCCCGCGCCGCATCATCGAGTACCGGGACCGCCAGTTCGAAGAAATGGACACCGACGCGATCCTCGCTAGAGGCCCGGAGATCTGCCTGGTGGATGAATTTGCCCATACCAACGTTCCGGGGTCGGAACGTACGAAACGTTGGGAAGACGTCACGGTTCTTCTCGACGCAGGCATCGATGTGATCACCACCATGAACATTCAGCATCTGGAAAGCTTGAATGACCAGATGCGCGAGATCACCGGGATTCACGTGCGTGAGACGATTCCCGACTGGGTTGTCAAGCGCGCCGATGAAGTAGTCATGGTGGATCTCACGCCTGGCGCACTGCTAAACCGGCTCGACCGCGGCGTGGTTTATGCGCCGGAGAAAGCCCAGCGCGCCAGGGAGCACTTTTTCAAGGAACCGACGTTAGCGGCGTTGAGGGAAATGGCCCTCCGGCAGACTGCCCATGAAGTCGATGTGCGCCAGACGAACGGGATCGGATTCGTTTCCTCGCTGCCTTCCGCTGCGACTGCGGCGGGGAAGGTGGCCCCCACAGATGGCCGCCCTGAGCGGATCCTGATCCACATCTCGGAAGCACCGACGACGGCTGGCCTGATCCGCCGTGGACGCCGCGTCGCCGACTATTTGAAGGCGGACTGCTTTGCCGTCTGTGTCCTGCCGGGACCAGGGATGGACTCTCTTCCTCCAAAGCGCCGGGAGGCGATTGAGCAGCATCTCGATTTCGCCCGCAAATTGCACATCGAGACCCGCGTTTTGGAAGGCGAGGACGAGGCCGAAACCCTGGCGGATTTCGCGCACACCAACGCAGTTACCCAGATCTTTCTTGCGAAGCCCCCTCGTTCGCCATTCCCCCTCTTGAGCAAGCGCCAGCTTGTCATGAAGGTGGTCCGGCTGGCCAAGGACATCCAGGTCACCGTGGTTGCTGATCACAGGCGACCAGCAAAGTGAACCCTCTTCTTCCCCTGTGTCCTCCGTGTTCCCGTGGAGGATCAGTAGCCCGACGCCGGCGCCTCGTTGCCAAGGAACGTCCCGTTGCGCTTGGTGTTGGGGCAGAGGGGATGCGTGAACGCCGAGGCGCCATCGGCGGAAGAATAGGTGATGTCGTCAGCCAGCTTTCCTCCCGGAGGATTCAGGCCCGCGGCATCCCGCACCTTCTTGGCGACTTCGTGATCGGCGCAACTCGTGTCGCCGCTCACGCCCAGGCCGCCGATGATCTTCCCCTGCTGGTACAGCGGCAAGCCGCCGCCGAAGAAGATCAGGCCGCCGGCAAGCTGGTTCTTGCCTCCCGAATTGCCTCTGGGCGGTGCGAGCCACTTTGGCTCGAAGAGGTTCGATTGGCCCAGGCTCCACAGCGAGTGTCCCGGTTGGGTGAACGTGTACAGCCGGGCGGTCGATAGCGCCAGCGTGTCAAGGCTGAAGGCGTTTGCCGTGTATGCCTTTGACTTGGCGATCGCCTGGCTGCCGGGCCAAACTTGGGTTGGATCGGAAGTCGATGTCGCGTACGCGCAGATTTCCCCCGAACGGTTGACCACGGCGGCCCACATGCGCTCACCATTAAAGAGGCCGCCGATGTCGTCGCCGCCGGCCGCGACAAGCAGCTTATTCAAGTCTCTGGCGGTGGGAAGGCCCGCACAGTTGGCCTCTCCGTCGGCAAACGCTGGAAACGTGAGCAAAGACAAACA
>JAEHDI010001150.1 GCA_016880505.1 Bryobacterales bacterium
ACTCCACCCCTCGGCCGCTCTGAAGGTCGACCGCAGTCCAGTTGCCCGGCGGCATTGACAGCGCAACCGGGACGTCGGACGGTTTGTCCGCGTGATGGAAGATGAAAACGATGCGGTCGCTTCCGGACTCGAGCCAGCGCACTTCAGTGTCTGCGGCGGAGGATTCCACCGGACGCGTGACGCCGGCCCATTCGAGAAGGCCTGTGAACAAACGCTGAACCGCCGGATCCTGTTGCGCCTCGTAGGCGACTCCGACGTAGGTGCCGAGGGTCAGCGTCTTCCCCGCGCCGAACGACGAGATGACGGCCGCGGGAGCGCCGTTGGCGTGTTTCGCAACGGCTTTCGATTGCGCTCCCAGGGGCTCGAGCGTCTCTTCGTACAAGCGGCCCGGCAGGCGGTCGCCCGGTTTCAGTCCCGGGATGCCGTCGCCGGTCCAAGTCAGTTCCGTACGACTGTTCGGGGTCGTCTGGACCGCAGTTTCGCGGCAGCCCATGACCTCGTGGAGGCCGAGACCGGGGATGGTTTCCGCGGCCCACCCTTGTTCGTTATTCCAGCCGAGGCGCGCCTCGGAAACCAGCGTACCGCCGGCGCGCACATAGCCGGCGAGTTCCGTCGCGGCACGACCGGGCATCATCAACGGGTACGGAAAAATGACGAGCTTGTATGGCTTCAGCTCTGCCGCCGTCGCCTCGTTGATGTGGACGAAGTCCACAGGGACATTTGTAGGGAAGAGCGCGCGGTATGTGCCGAGCAGAGAGTCGCGCTCGATGCCAAAAACCTCGCCCTGCGCGCCGGGCGACGAGAAGGCCCGCTGCCGGCCGCCGACGAAGTGCACCATGGGGTTATAGACGATCGCGACTTCGGCTTTTGGCGGCCGGGCGTCTAGGAAAAGCCTCTGATTTCGGTCTACGACCCGCGAAATTTCACCCGCAGCTCGGGATCGCTCGGTGATCGTGCCGTCGAGTTGAATCAAACCGTATCCGCCCGATTCGTAGCCGGAGCTCATCGGATACCAGGCATAGAAGTTGATGCCTTTGGCGCCTCGGGAGAGGGCGGTCCAGGCCCAGACGCGGAGGTCATCGGGAGTGACCGTAGCGCTCACGCGCAGGGCGATCGTTCCAAAACCGCCCTGTAGCTCGCCGACCCAGAAGCCGCGACCTTTGCCAGAGGAGCGGGCGAAGTCCATGAGCGCCGCGCGCCATGGGACATCGCGTCCGACAGGGCTCGAGTGCTTCGGGTAAAACGAAGTGCCGTAGTAGTCCGCCTGCCGGGCCATGATCCAGTCATCGGGCGCACCGTCGCCGGCGAGCGGCGAAGTGAACAGGCTCGGCACGGCGGCGTGGCTGGTGGCGACCCGGTCCGGCGCACCGAGCTTCACCGCGTCGTAGCGCATCCGGAGGTCTTCACCGAGTTTCTCCTGGATGAAAGTGCGCCAGTCGATATAGTCGGTGTAGGAGAGGATCGTGCTGAGACGCCCCGGCTCCACCTGATTCCAGTCGCTGAATCGGCGGTACCAGGCGACGTTCAGCGCGTCAAGCGTGCCGTATTTTCTCTTGAGCCACCTTCGAAAACGCCCGACCGAATGCGGGCAAAAGCAGAACTCGGCGTTGGGCAGGTACGGAGCCATCGCCCAGTTGATGACGTGCGGCTCACTCCACAGATCCCAGCCGAGGAAGGCCGGACTCTTTGCCGCGCGGCGGGCGAGGGCGGTAAAAAAGTCGAGCGTCGCCTTCTGCACGCCGACGTGGTCGAAACAGTAGCCAGGGGCGGGCTCGGGGCGCATCACTTCGCCGCCGGCGGCCACGAACAGCGAGTCAGGGTATTTCTTGCCGACCCAGTCGGGGGCGGCGTCC
>JAEHDI010001151.1 GCA_016880505.1 Bryobacterales bacterium
GATGGGCGCCTCCTCGGTGAGATCGTCGAAGACGACCAGTAATCGGTGCTCCTGGAGTGTCCGGCTAATTCGATCCAGCACGTTCTCAGTCGAGGCTTCCAGCGCCACACCGAGCTGATGCCCCAAGTCACTAACGCAGGACGGCCGCGATCGGGAGCCGCATCCGACCCACAGAATGTCGCGGAAGTGACCGCGCGCGGCGTGCGCAAACTGCTGAGCAAGACTCGTCTTACCACTTCCGGGAACAGGGTTGACCAAAACAATGGCGCCGGCCTCGTCCACCAGGTTCTCCCACATGATATCCAGTTCCCGGCGCCGCTCCTGAAACCACGGCAGGCTAGCCGGAGCGAACGAAGGATGCTCATCAGGAGTGTGGAAGCTCAGCACCCATCGCTCGATGGCTCGGATTGCCTCTCGCGTGCCATCGATCCAACGAAAGAAGTGTGTGCGCTCAAGAAGACGCGGGTAAGGGCAATCACCGAGAAGGACAGCGCCAAGACGAGGCGCAGCATTTCTCTCCACATGCGTCAACAGCGGCTCCCAGTGCCGGCGGTCCAACCGAACCGGGATCAAGTTCTGGGAGAGCAATAGCAGAGCCCCGCCGCCGGAATCGGCGGTCTCCCACACCGACGCAATACTCTGCCCATCCCCCAGACGGCACTCCTCCAGCCATACCTTTGCTTCCGCCCCGCGCTGCAGGCGGGCGGCGATCGCGGTGGCCACTTCTCGATCCGATGGCGAATGGTGAATGACTACGTCGAGCATGGATTCCTGACCATTCTAAGTTCTGTCCGTCACCCGCCGGAAGCGGCGCCTTTGATGCCGGGACGAACCGCTTTCTTCCGGTTTCCCGGACATTGGCCGGACCTGACGCTACAACCGGAGTTCCTGCTCTGTTATCCTGCACTGGAAGTTGCAGCTTTATTCCGGAAGAGGCCTTGTCTATGGACTCCGCGCTGGCACTGCATCGATTACACTTCGCATTCACGGTCACGTATCACTATCTCTTCCCCCAGCTCACCATGGGGCTGGCGCTGCTCATTGTCATCCTGAAAACGATAGCGCTCCGCACGGGCAACGAGCATTACAACCGCGCCGCCCGGTTCTGGGCGAAGATTTTCGCCATCTCCTTTGCGATGGGGGTGGTCACCGGCATCCCGATGGAATTTCAGTTCGGCACGAACTGGGCTCGGTTCTCCAGAGCCGCCGGCGGGGTGATCGGACAGACGCTGGCAATGGAAGGGACGTTCGCCTTCTTCCTGGAATCGAGCTTCCTCGGCCTGTTTCTGTTCGGCGAGAAGCGGCTCGGGCCGAAGGGCCACTGGTGGGCGGCGTTCCTTGTCTTTCTTGGGTCGTGGCTTTCGGGCTTCTTCATCATCGCCACCGACGCCTGGATGCAGCACCCGACCGGCTACAGGATCGGGCCGAACGGGGAAATTGTTCTCGACAGTTTCTGGGACCTGCTCCTCAACCCGTGGACCCTATGGCAGTACCCGCACAACATGATCGGCGCGGTGGTGACCGGCTGCTTCGTGATGGCCTCCGTCGGCGCTTTCTACCTGCTCAGCCGCAAGCATGAGGAGTACGGGCGCACGTTCGTTCGCCTGGGCGTCACAGTGGGCTTCATTGCCTCTGTGCTGATGCTCTTCCCGACCGGCGACGGCCAGGGAAAGAACATCGCCAAGTACCAGCCTGCCACGCTGGCCGCGATGGAGGGGCTCTTCGAGACGACCGAAGGCGCGCCGATCGCGCTCATCGGCCAGCCGGACATAGAGAAGCGGAAGCTCGACAACCCGCTGCTCGTCCCTCGTGCCCTGAGCTTCATCACCTACCTGCGCTGGAAAGCCGAGGTGAAAGGACTGGATGCGTACCCGCCGTCCGAGTGGCCGGATAACGTTCCGCTGCTGTATTACAGCTACCACATCATGGTCGGGCTCGGGACCATCTTCATCGCGGTCACGGCCATCTGCTTCTGGAAGCTGCGAAAGGACTCACTGTTCGCGTCGCGGCCTTTGTTATGGATACTGGCGGCGTCGCTGCCGTTCCCTTTCATCTCCAACACCGCCGGATGGATCGCCGCCGAGGTCGGCCGTCAGCCGTGGGTGATCTACGGTCTGATGCGCACGAGCGACGGTGCGTCGATGAACGTCTCGGCTGGTAACGCGCTGTTCACGCTGATCGGCTTCATGGGCGTGTATACCGTGCTCAGTATTCTGTTTCTGTTTCTGA
>JAEHDI010001152.1 GCA_016880505.1 Bryobacterales bacterium
TCTTTTCCGTCCGCAGATACCCGTAGTCCTTGGTGACGCCTTGCCCGTGGACGGTTCCGGCTTCAACCACCCACTTCTCGTTGCCCACCTTGACCCAGCCCGTCAGGTCTTTCCCGTTGAACAGCGACACCCAATCCTCCCCGGGCAACGCCGGCTTACCGCCCTGGGCCCACGCCATCGTAACGCCGGCGAACAGAAGAAGAATTCGTGCGAACATGCTGCCTCCCTTTTGGATGGAATCCCATGACGGGATTGAATTGTTCATGATACTCGAAGCCGCAGCTAAGGAACCGCGACCGTAAGAGAACGGATCCCGATCCTCAAGACCTGCCCGCTCCAATCGCCCGCCGGATCGACTCCGCGATCCGCTCGGCGAACAACTCCACGCGGCCTTCATCCGCGCCTTCCACCATCACCCGCACCAGCAGTTCTGTTCCCGAGTAGCGCACCAGAATCCGCCCCGCGTCGCCGAACGCCTCCGACGCCGCCCGCACCTCCGCGGCCACTTCCGGCAACTCTTCGAGCGGCGCCTTCTCTCGGACTCGGATGTTGATCAGCCGCTGGGGGTGTACTTCGAAGTCCCGCGTCAGTTCGTCCAGATCTTTCCCCGCTTCCCGCATTGCCTCCAATACGCGCAGCGCCGTCAGAAGACCGTCGCCCGTGGTGGCGTACTGCCGGAAAATCACGTGTCCGGACTGCTCGCCGCCCAGCATCGCGCCGCACCGCAGCATCTCCTCCAGCACGTACTTGTCCCCCACCGCCGTTCGCAGCATTCGTATGCCCAGCCGTTGCAGCGCCTGCTCCAGACCGAGGTTCGCCATCACCGTCGATACCACCGTCGGCTCTGCTTCCGGACCCGGCAGTTCGCCCCGCTCCAGCATATGGCGCGCAGTGGCCAGGAGGACCCCGTCCCCGTTCACCACCTTTCCGCTGCGTGTTACGAAGATCGCCCTGTCCGCGTCTCCGTCCAGCGCCACCCCGATGTCCGCCCCGAGCTCCACAACAGCACGCCGCAACCCGTCCACATGCAGCGCTCCGGAATCGAGGTTGATGTTCCGGCCGTTCGGCGAGCAGTGAATCGCGTTCACGCGCGCCCTCAGTCTTCCGAACAGCACCGGCGCAAGGTGGGAGGCCGCGCCATTGGCGCAGTCGGCCACCACACGCATCCCTTCGAGCGTTCCCGGGAATGTCGAGGCAAGGAAGTCGACGTAGCTCGCGTCCAGGCCCGGATCTTCTCGCAACTCCGCGGGCTCGGCTCGCACGCCGGCCTCCAGCAACGCGAAGATCTCCCGCTCGATCGCCTTCTCCTCGGCGTCCGGGAACTTATAGCCCGAGTGGCCGAAAATCTTGATCCCGTTGTCCTGGTAGGGATTGTGCGACGCCGAAATCATCACCCCGGCCACGAACGGGCCTGTGCGCGTCACGAAAGCCACACCCGGAGTGGTGATAAGTCCCGCGAACCTCGGTCGTGCACCGCCTCGAACGAGCCCCCCCGCCAACTGCGCCGCGATCCATGGGCTCGATTCCCGCGTATCGATCCCGAGGAGCACCTCCGGCTCCGGTCCCAGCCGCGTCGCCAGGTGTGCAAGCGCCTCGCCGGTGGCGCCAACCGTGAGCGGATCCA
>JAEHDI010001153.1 GCA_016880505.1 Bryobacterales bacterium
CCGGAAACGCTGATCTTTCTGGAGGTTCGCGCCCGCGCGCTGGCTCCTGACGGTATGATGCTGCGGGACTCGATGGTCTTCCAATCCCGCAGCGTCTCAGGCCTGCCCACGGATGCTGAAATGCGGCGCAGCATTGAGGAAGTCGGCGACAGCCTCAAGGCACTCGTCCAAGCTGCGTCGGCGAACACGTATACGGGCCCGGTCCTGTTTGAAGCCCGCGCTGCGGCCCAGATGTTCGCGGAAGTACTCGGCAGAGGCCTCGGGCTCAGGCGGAAGCCTGTTTCCGAGCCGGGCCGGCCGCTGCCGTCGCCTCCCAATGAATTGGAAGGCCGAATAGGATCCCAGATTCTGCCTTCGTGGATGGATGTCGTCGACGATCCGGTCCAAGCGGAATGGCGCGGCAGGCCGCTGTTCGGACACTACCTGGTGGATCTGGAGGGTGTGACGCCCAAACCGCTGTCTCTGGTCGAAAAGGGTGTACTGAAGACCTACCTGCTGACGCGGCAGCCGGTCGGTGGATTCTCCGAGTCAAACGGGCGAGCGAGGCTTCCAGGCGGTTTCGGAGTGAAGGCGCCGGGATTCGGCAACCTCTTCATCCGGGCGAGCCAGACTGTCGCCCCGGCCGAGCTGAAGCGGCAAATGCTCGAACTTTGCCGGTTGCGGGACAAACCGTATGGGATTCTGATTCGAAAGATGGACTTCCCCTCGTCCGCTTCGCTTGAGGAGTTTCGCCGGCTGGCGCCTCGGATGTCGCAGGCCGCGTCCGGCGCCCGGCCGATAAGCTTCCCGGTCCTGGCGTACCGCGTCTATCCGGACGGCAGGGAGGAACTGGTGCGTGGATTGCGCTTCCGTGACCTGGCGGTTCGTTCGCTGCGGGACATTTTGGCCGCTTCCGATGAGAACCATGTTTTTGAATTCCTGGATAACAACGCGCCGTTTGCGTTGATGGGGGCAGGCGGATTTGCCGCTGAGAGCACTGTTGTCGCCCCCGCCGTTTTGTTTGACGAACTCCAATTGGACCGGGCCGAGGAGCAGATTCCGAGACCACCGGTTGTGCCTCCGCCGCCGCTGCCCGGCACACGCTGATTATGGGGATACTCAACCGGCGAGTCTTTCGCGAGATTGCTTCTGGGGCGTTACTCGGGGCCGTTCTCTTCACTTTCGTCCTCTTTCTTCAGCGAATCGGCCGGCTTTTTGAGCTGCTGGTCCGCAGTTCGGCATCTCCCTCGACGGTGGCCGAACTTTTTGCTCTGGTCCTCCCGCCCACCTTACCGTTTACCGTCCCGATTGGCGTGCTGGTTGGGATCCTGTTGGGCCTGAGCCGGATGTCGAGCGACGGGGAAATCACGGCGATGCGGTCGGCCGGAATTCCCAGCCGGCGCCTCCTTTTCCCCGTGATTCTGTTCGCCACATTCGCCACGGCGATCACGGCGGCTGCTTCCTTATGGCTTACCCCCTGGTCGATCCGGGAGACCTATCGAATCGTGAACCGGCTGGCGGCGGCGCAGTTGACGGCGGAGATCCAGCCGCGAGTGTTCGAGGAGCAATTCCCAAACAAGATCCTCTACGTCGCCGACGTCGTCTCGGGGACTAAGGTCCGCTGGCGCAACGTCTTCATGGCTGACCTGACTCCGCCCGCGGAGCGCCGGGCCGGCGCCGGAGAAACCGGCGAGGGCCCGCGGATTACTGTCGCTCGCGAAGCCATCGCCGTTCCGGACGTGGCGCGGAACTCCATCCAGCTTTCGATGATCGACGGCAGTACGCACGAGGCGGCAAAGGACCCCGCCGAGTATTACAACAGCGCCTTCCCGCGAGGAGATCAGGTCCTTGACGCATCCCCGCCTGACGAGAGGCGGGCCCGTCCGTTTCAGGAAACGGATACGCCGCCGCTGTTCCGGATCGCGAAGGATTCCGTGGACGCGCGCATCGAACTGCATCAGCGGCTGGCGCTCCCGCCGGCCTGCATCCTTCTGGCTCTGGTGGGGTTACCGCTCGGCGTCTCGGTCCGCAAAGCCGGCAAGTCGTCGGCGCTCGTGCTGACGGTATTCCTTGCATTCCTATATTACATGGGTCTGATCAGCCTGATCGGGCTGGCACGAGAGAAGACGCTTCCGGTCGAGTTGGCAGTCTGGACTCCCAACGCGCTGTTCGCGTTGGGCGGACTACTGCTGGCATGGCGCCTCGAGAAGCCTGGCGACCGGGACGTCGTCGGCGCAATTCGTGGCCGGCTTGGCTCCGCGTGGAGGTGGTTGCGGGACCGGTTTGTGCACACCAAGAACGGCCTACGCAACGACGCCACCGCCGGCCGCATGCCCCTGCTTCCACAGGTCCTGGATACGTACATTCTTTCGAGTTTCCTTGTTTTTCTGACTCTCTCGCTCACCAGTTTCGTGCTGATGACCCACGTGTTCACGTTCTTCGAGCTCCTCAGCGACATCATCAAGAACCACATCCCAATGACACGCGTGCTCACGTACCTGGTTTTCCTGACGCCGAAGCTGGTCTATGACTCGACGCCGATCAGCGTGATGGTAGCGGTGCTGGTGACCTTCGGAGTACTTACGAAGCACAACGAGGTGATCGCCTTTCGGGCATGCGGGGTCAGCATTCATCGGCTGGCGATCCCGATCATGCTGGCGAGCACACTATTAAGCGTCACCCTGTTCGCGTTCGACTACTACTACATTCCGCACGCGAACCGGATTCAGGACGCCATCCGCGCCGAGATCAAAGGGCGCCCGGTGCAAACGTACCTGCGACCCGACCGGAAATGGATTTTCGGGCAGGGACCGCGGATCTACTACTATCGGTACTTTGACCCGGTCGCGAACATGATGGCGGGTGTGAGTGTGTACTACCTCGAGCCCGGTTCGTTCCGCCTCCGGCGGCACATCACGGCGGAGCAGGCGCGCTGGTCCCCAACCCTGAGATCCTGGGTGTTCGAGAACGGCTGGAGCCGCGACATTCGTGGGATTCAGGAGTCGAACTTCCAGCAGTTCCAGGCGACGACCTTTCCGGAGCTGAACGAGCCGCCCGGCTGGTTTCTCAAGGAGGTCAAACAGGACAAGCAGATGAACTTCCAGGAACTGTCAGCCTACATCGGGGAACTTCGCCAGAGCGGCTTCGATACGGTCCGGTTGAGTGTCCAGTTCCACAAGAAGTTTTCCGTGCCCCTGTTTGCGCTGATCCTCGCCATGATTTCCTTCCCGTTCGCCTTCGTTGCCGGGAACCGTGGAGCACTGGCGGGCGTCGGCGTAAGCTTCGGTATTGCAATCGCTTACTGGGCCGTCAGCCAGCTATTTGAACAGATCGGGAACGTCAATCAGTTGCCGGCTACCCTGGCTGCATGGGCGCCGGACGCCGTGTTCTCCTTGGCTGGGATGTACCTGATCGCCCGAATGAGGACCTGAGAACGTCCCGAAGAGCCAGAGCTAGGCTACGCGTACCGGGTACTAGAACTATCTGGTGTTCCGCTAAGGGCTTATCTGCCTTGGTTTCCTTGACAACGGCAGCGA
>JAEHDI010001154.1 GCA_016880505.1 Bryobacterales bacterium
ATCCTCGCTGTCATACCCGCCACGGCTCGCGAATCGCCCTCGATCGCATGCGGTTGGCCTCGTCATCGCCGACAAATTCCTGCCTGGCCGGGTCCCAGGTCAACTTGCGGCCCAACTGAAACGCGATGAACGCCGCATGGCAACTGATGTGTGAGTTGGCGACGGTATCGGCATTGGCCCGGGTCTGTTTGCGCGACTTGATGCAGTCCAGCAAGTCCTGCATATGATACGCCAGCACGAGTCTTGCCTCGGTCGTGGGCCTCAGTTCCGAGCGAAGATTCTCGGAGACTTCGATTTTGCCGGTGTCGCCGGTCTCCACCCACCCGTTGTCGCCCTCGAAGCGTACAGTGCACGAGCCGGTGCCGAGGTTTCCGTCCCAGCCATCGTCGCGCATCTCCAGCTTCACGCCATTCGCGTACCGGCAGTGGACGAAGTACTTCCCGGTGTTCCCGCCCTCGGGCTCGTATTCGACCGGCTGGGTATCGTCCGCCTTCGCCGCCCACTGGCACAAATCGACGGTGTGGGAGCCCCACTCGAGAATCCCGCCGCCGTGAAAGTCGTACCAGTTGCGCCATCCGCCGCGCACGTACTCCGGATTGTACGGTCGCCACGGCGCCGGGCCGAGCCACCGGTCCCAATCGAGCACCTGTTTCGGCGGCTCCGGTTCCGCCGGCAGCCAGTCGTGGCTCGGCAGCGGTGGCCAGTTCACCGAAGGACCGACGTCGGCGTACACCGTTTGCAGCTTCCCGAGTTTACCCGTGTGGACCAGTTCCACCGCCAGTTCCAGGTTCCCTCCGTTGCGCCGCTGGCAGCCTGCCTGGTAGATCCTCCCGTAACGGCGGAACGCGTCCGCCAGCGCCCAGCTCTCCTCCATCGACATCGAGCAGGGCTTCTCGCAATAGACGTCCTTGCCGTGCTGCGCCGCCAGGATCGACAGCGGCGTGTGCCAGCGGTCCCCGGTCGCGATCAGCACGGCGTCGATGTCGCCGCGCGCCAGCAACTCGAATTGGTCGTCGTACATCACGCAGTCGTGGTTGCCGTACCGCTGGTCCACCATGCTCTTGATCTCTTCGCGGCGCTGGTTCCGCACGTCGCAGATCGCCACGAACTGCACCTGCCGGTAGCTGAGCAGCGCCCTCAGGTCGGACTGCCCTCGCCCACCGATCCCAATGCCTCCCATCACGATCCGGTCGCTCGGTGGCACCGCGCCCGCTCTCTGGCCCAGCACCGAGCTGGGAACTATCGCCGGCGCTGCCGCGGTCATGATGAATCCCCGCCTTGTCATCGATGGTCCTCCGTCACGAGAGCGCCATTATATCGAATCGGAGACAGAGCCCTATTCCTCTCCCCGGCTTCGGTTCGGGCTACCATGTCTGGATATTGCCAGTCATTACCCAGCCCGTCATGAAACGGAAACTGGCGCTTTCCTACATTGGCCTCGTGGGAGTGCCGCTCGCCACGCTGCTCGTAATCCTCCCCTTGGGGCGAAGCCTTTCGCCGCCTTCCCCAAGGGCGGAAAGCTGGCCGTTTCCCGTCCTCCCCACGAACCTCGGCAGTCAGGGCGCCGCGCTGGGCATCTCGAATCTGGCCCTCCTGGTTTGTCAGATCGCCTTGATCATCCTCTTGTCCCGCGCCGTCGGGTCTCTCGCCGAGAAGATCCACCAGCCCAGAGTGATCGGCGAGGTGCTGGCGGGGATTCTGCTCGGCCCCTCCCTGCTGGGCTGGCTGGCTCCCGGAGTATCGGCGTTTCTTTTCCCGCCTTCCGGCTTCGCTGTCCTGAATGGGCTCAGCCAGCTCGGGCTCATGCTCTTCATGTTTATGGTCGGCCTCGAGCTCAACGTGAAGGAGTTGCGCCATCAGGGGCCCATCGCGATCCTGATCAGCCACGCCAGCATGGCTGCCCCCATGGCGCTCGGCGCAGGGCTCGCCCTCTATCTTTATCCCCGGCTGTCCGATGCGGCCGTGAGCTTCACCGGGTTTGCCCTGTTCATGGGAGCCGCCATGAGCGTCACCGCCTTTCCCGTGCTGGCCCGCATCCTGGGCGAGCGCAATCTGGCGCAAACCCGCATGGGTACGATGGCCATTGCCTGCGCCGCCATCGATGACGTGACGGGATGGTGTGTGCTGGCCTTCATCGCGGCCCACGTTCGCGCCGCCGATTCCTCCGTTCGGATCTGGACAACCGTCGCCGGACTCGCGCTGTTCCTGGCGGTCATGTTCTGGGGAGTTCGGAGGTTGCTGGTGGGGATCGAGCGCGCCTACCTCGAGCACGGAGAACTGTCGGACAACCGAAAAGCGATCGTCCTGCTGCTCTTGCTGCTTTCGGCCCTTTCCACCGAGGCTCTCGGACTCCACCCGCTCTTCGGTGCATTCGTCGCCGGCGCGGTCATGCCCAGGAACCGTGATTTCGTCGCGTATCTGATGGAGAAGTTGCAGTCCCTCACGGTCCTGCTGCTTCTTCCGCTGTTTTTCGCTTACACCGGCTTGCGCACCAGCATCGGGCGGGTGGCGGGGGCCGAAATGTGGGGACTCTGCCTGCTGATCGTGGCCACCGCCGTCATCGGGAAACTCGCCGGAACCGGTCTCGCCGCGCGCATGGGAGGCATGCCATGGCGGGAATCGCTCGCCCTCGGCGTTCTGATGAACACTCGCGGGCTGATGGAGCTCGTGGTGTTGAACATTGGCCTCGACCTCGGAGTTATCTCACCCGCGCTCTTCTCGATGATGGTCGTCATGGCCATCTCGACCACGATGATGGCGCCCCCTCTCCTGCATTGGCTCTGCCCGCGTCGTTCCTAATTCGGGGTTACGCAACTCCGAAACTCCTACTCCCCGCCACTCTTCGCCCACGGTGGCACAATGCCGTTCATCCGGGCATATGCGATCAACTGCCCCATGTGCTCGTTGGCGTGGATGATGATCCGCAGATACATGCCATCAACAGTGGCGTCCCTTTTGAGAATCGTGACTTTGCGCTCGAGGTCGCCCGGTTTCAGTGCGGCGCGGGCCGTTGTGACCGCATCGAGCGAGCGCTTCAGCCAGCCGATTACCTCCGCCTTCGCGGTCACGGTCTTCTCCAGGTCGCCCTTCTTCATGTCAGCAGGCAGTTCCGGGCCCGTGACGCTCAACAGGTAGAAATTCGCGAGCGCAATGTGCATGTAGACCTCGCTGACCGACCGCACACCCAGCGCCGGCCGCCACCCGAACTTTTCGGCCGGTGTCGCCTCGGCCAGCGCGAGGAGTTGATGCGAAACGTGCCCCCACTCGCCGTCATAGCCTTGCCAGAGACCGGCCGGCTGAGCGTGCAACGCCGCGCCGCCCAACACGAAACTCAGCAGTAACTTCCTCATGTTTTCCTCCCCGTCGCGTCCCGCCTGGCGCGCGCATATCTCAGCCTACCGCGTCCGGTCGATGTCCATTCCGCCGGGATATGCTGGAGCTTGATATGGCTGTGGTGATTTCCATGCTCCGTGGCGTCAACGTGGGCGGCCACAACAAGATCAAGATGGAGGCGCTCCGGTCGCTCTACGAATCCCTCAAACTGCGGGACGCGCGCACGTACGTCCAAAGCGGCAACGTCATTTTCCGTGCGGACGAGCGGAACCTTGTCTCACTGGCTAGCCGCGTTGAGAACGCGATCAAGCGGAACTTCGGCTTTCGTCCGGACGTCATTGTTCGCACCGCCTCCGAACTGCGAGACGCAATTGCGAGAAACCCGTTCGCGACGCGGCGCAGCATCGATCCGAGCAAGCTCCTGGTCGTCTTCCTGGCCCGGGATCCCGGTCCGGAAGCACGAGACAAGGTTTTGAAGATCAATGCGGATCCGGAGGAACTGCGGATCGGCGGCCGCGAGCTCTACATTCACTTCCCTAACGGGATGGGACGGTCGAAGCTGTCGGTGGCCGCCGTCGAGAGAGCTCTGGGGGTCCCGGGGACAGGCAGAAACTGGAACACAGTCACCAAGTTGCTCGAGATCGCTGAGGGGCTGGAAGCCTCCCGCTGATCCGCAAAACCTGGGACTAACCTAGGGTCCGCCGTTCGCCGGGCCCCAAGTCGTCCAACCCGCGTTTGTCCGGCGAGGCTCCCACTCTTTTCGTGCCTGACCCGTCCCGGTCGTGTATAATTCCTGTTGAAAGTGATTTGCATGTCATACACCACGACCCTGAACAATCTTAAGTCTTGTATCTCTTATGCTGCAACTGAAATGCATGTGAAGCTCCGGTCGATTCTCCGGCGTTTGCTGACGACTTCTTCCACTTCCGCTGCGGCGCTGTTTCATCTCTTCCGCCAACTTGCCTTTGTGATTCTCGCTGGACTCCTGGCGTTCCCTTCGTGCGCCGAACCGCTGCATCACCTGCAAGGTAAGGTGCTCGACCCGAGCCGCGCGCCGATTACCGGCGCGACAGTCGCGGCGACGGCCGAGGGCCGCGTTGCGAGTGTCTCAACCCATACCGGCTCGGCGGGTGAGTTCTCGCTGGATCTCGAGCCCGGCAGCTACACGCTGCACGTTGCGGCGGACGGCTTTCGGAACTCCGCGCAGCCGTTGACGGTGAGCGACACCAGTCCCTTGCCATTCGAAATCGTTTTGCCTCTGGCGCCGCGGCAGGATATGGTGACAGTCACTGAAACGGTTGAGTACCAGGTCTCGACAAGCAGTTCGACCCGAACGCCCATTCCGCTGCGCGATGTGCCGCAATCAATCTCGGTGATCACCCACGAGCTGATCCGCGACATCGGCATGCAGAACATGGCCGATGTCGTGCGTTATGTTCCGGGCATAACAATGGCGCAGGGCGAAGGTCACCGCGATGCGCCGGTCATCCGCGGCAATGTGACCACGGCGGATTTCTATGTCAACGGGGTGCGAGACGACGTGCAGTACTTTCGCGACTTGTACAACGTCGAACGCGTCGAAGCGGTCAAAGGCGCTAACGCACTCACATTCGGGCGCGGCGGTGGCGGCGGCGTCATCAACCGCGTGACGAAGGAGGCGCAGTTCTACCCCGTACGAGAGATTACCCTGCAGGGCGGGACGTTTAGCAACAAGCGCTTCACGACCGATTTTGGCCGCAGCATTACCGACAAGATTGCGTTTCGGGTGAACGGCCTTTATGAGAACTCCGACAGTTTCCGGCAGGGCGTGAACGTTGAGCGATACGGCGCCTCGCCGACTTTGACCATCAAGCCCGGCGAGCGCACAAAGGTGCGGCTCAGCTACGAGTACCTCAACGACGGGCGGACTGTGGATCGCGGCATTCCGTCATTTCAAGGGAGGCCGTCCGACGCCAACCGCTCCAC
>JAEHDI010001155.1 GCA_016880505.1 Bryobacterales bacterium
GACAATCCCAACGTCAAGCCGGTCGAGCTCACCGCGCAGTTCAAGCTGCCGCCCGACGTGCACCATAACTGGAAATTCATCGCCTTCGGTCCCGACAGCCGGCTCTACGTGCAAGTAGGCTCGCCGTGCAACATCTGCGAGCCGAGCCCGGAGCACGGGCAGATCCGCCGCTACGTCGCCGACGGCTCGAACATGGAAGTGGTCGCGCGCGGAGTGAGGAACTCGGTCGGGTTCGACTTCCATCCGCAGACCGGAGAGCTCTGGTTCACCGACAACGGACGCGACTGGCAGGCCGAGGACGGCCCGCAGGACGAGCTGAACCGCGTCTCCAAGATGGGCCAGTTCTTCGGCTTCCCGTACTGCCACGCCCAGGGTATTCCAGACGTGGACATCAAGAAGAAAGACCCCTGCAAGGGGGTGACCCTGCCGGTCGCGCTGATGGGCCCGCACGCTGCGGCGCTCGGCATGCGCTTCTACACCGGCACCATGTTCCCGAAGGAATACCAGAACACCATCTTCGTCGCGCGCCGCGGCTCCTGGAACCGCAGCTCGCTCTTCGGCTACGACGTGGTGAACGTGCGGGCCACGCCCGATGGCAGGAATGCGAAGGTGACGCCGTTCATGACCGGCTTCATGGACCCGAAGGAGAACAAGTTCTGGGGCCGGCCAGTGGACGTGCTGCAGCTGCCCGACGGCTCGCTGCTGGTTGCGGACGAACAACTGGGCGCCATCTATCGGGTAAGCTACAAGAAGTAAATCGCTTTCCGCACCAATATTCCACGAACAGGAGGAGGACTATGAATCGGCTTCTATCACGCTTCTTGCGCACCCCAGTCGTCAAGACGCTCGCGTTCAGCGGACTGGCATTGACGGTCGGGTACGCCCTGGCCCAGCAGATGATGGGTCCCCAGACCACGCCGCACACTCCTGCTCAGGCGCAAGGGCAGACGAAAACAGGTGGCTACAAGCCCGAGCGGATGAAGAATCCCAATGTGTTTCCGCACGCAGCGAGGATGACGATAACGCCGCCCTCGGAAATCCCGCTTGACAGGATCAAGGTACCCGCGGGCTTCCAGGTCGAGCTGTGGGCGCACGGCATGCCCGGGGTGCGCATGATGGCGCGTGGCTCGAAAGGCACGATCTGGGCCGGTACCCGGATCATCGGGCGCGTCTACGAGATCAAGGACAAGGGCGGCCAACGCACGCATCGCATCCTCGCCGAGAAACTCACGCAGCCGAACGGCGTCGCGTTCCAGGGCGGCAACCTTTACGTCATGGCGATCAACCGGGTCTTCCGCTACGACGGCATCGAGGACAATCCCAATGTCAAACCCATCGAGCTCACGGCTGAGTTCAAGCTGCCCGAGGGGCACCACAACTGGAAGTTCATCGCCTTCGGCCCGGACAGCCGGCTCTACGTGCAGGTGGGCGCGCCGTGCAATATCTGCGAGCCCACGGCGGAATTTGCGCAGATCCGCCGCTACGTTGCCGACGGCTCGAATATGGAAGTGGTCGCGCGCGGAGTGAGGAACAC
>JAEHDI010001156.1 GCA_016880505.1 Bryobacterales bacterium
CTTGGCGTCCACCATGATCTTGATTACCTTCGCGCCGAACAGAATGTTACGCCGTATGGCTTTGACGATCTCGTCGGGCGTGTCGGCATCGAGGTATTCCGGATAGACGAGCTCCGCCCGCTCGGGGGTTGGATTAAACTGCCCGCCGAAACCGCCGATGATGATGCCGGAGTTGATCACTGTCGGCCCTGGCACCCAGCCCTGCTCGATTGCGACGCGCATTGCCGTGTCCGCGTACAGACCGGCGTTTCCCATGTCGCGCACCACGGTGAACCCCGCCGACAGCATGGTGACCCCATTCGCGACCGCCTGAATGGCTCGGATGGCCGTCGAATCCAAGACGTAGGTCAAGTAGAACTGGAGATGCTCGGGTTCCATCTTGTACGTGAGCGCGAGGTGGTTGTGAGCATCGACTAGACCCGGAAGCACGGAGTACCCGGAGAGGTCGATCACCTCAAATCCCTTGGCCGCAGCTGCGTCAGCGGTGATGGACTTGATCCTGCCCGCCTCGACCAGAATCACTTGGTTCGGGGCTGCAGTTCCCGTCTCTGGATCGATGAGCCGACCGGCTTTGATCGCGATCGTATCCGCACTAACAAGTAAGGGCGCCAGGAACAGAAACGTCCTGGATACAAACCTGTGCATCTGGCCTCCTTGCACGAAAGAATGAGCGAGATTCCGTCAGGAATGATAGTTCCAGCCTCGCCGGAATTCAAGCCTTTGGGACGAGAGTGAAACAACGCCGGGCTTGCATTCCACGATCTGTGAGGAATATCCTCGCACCGAGGTGAAATCATGAACGAACTCAGCCGAAGGGGTTTTCTTGCCGGTGCCGCGACGGCGACGCTGCGCCGGCCGGCCAATGCGCAGGCCACTGCGGAGACCGTCAATGTCGGGGTCATCGGCAACGGCATTCGCGGGACTTTCCTGGTTGAATCCCTCCTCAAGTTGCCGGACGTCAAGGTCAAGGCACTTTGCGACGTCAAGGCCGACCGCCTGGACAGAGCGGCCACGCTGGCGGCTCGGGACAACCCTGCCACTTTTTCCGACTACCGGGCGTTGCTGGAGAGGAAAGACATACAGGCAGTCTGGATCGCTGTGCCCTGCGATCTGCACGTCGAGATGGCAATCGCCGCTTTGCGGGCAGACAAGCACATCTACCTTGAGAAACCCGTCGGCATCACTCCGGAATCTATCCGCGAGTTGCTGAAGGCTGCCAAGGGCTCGAAGAAAGTCTTTCAGACGGGCCAAGTGATGCGTTCTTACCCCTATCTGAAGACGGCTGTCGAGCGCCTGCGCGAAGGAATTGCAGGCGAGGTCATCATGCTAAGGGCTTGGCGGCACTCGAGCGACGACATGGATCACAACAGTTCCTCTGCCGACTGGTTTTTCAACGCCAAGCGCTCCGGCGATCTGATCGTCGAAAATGCGATTCACAACCTGGATGTATGCAACTGGCTTGTCAACAGCCGTCCCGAGCGGGCGGCCGGCTTCGGCGGCACGCTGCTCTGGAAGAACGACCCTCCGGGGCGCACCAACATGGACGGCTACACGCTGAGCTACGAGTATAAGAACGGCGTGAAGATGTCGTTTACCCAGCTCGCCTTTCATCCAACGGGCCTGCCTCACGGAGGATGGGGTTTCCAGGTGTACGGCACCAAGGGCGCCGTGGACGTGGTGTACGGCAGAGAGGGGAAGGTCTCCTACTACAAGCGCGAAAGAGGCGCACAGCCGATCGTGCTGTCACAGTCAGCAGACTCCGCGCCGCAGGACCTGCACTTCGAGGCTTTCTTCGAGGCAGTCCGTACGGGCAAGACAGACGTGCCGGGCGGCCTGGAGGTCGGCGTCGTCGCCGCCCTGACTTCCATCATGGGCCGGGAAGCGATCTACCGCAAAAAGGTGATGACCTGGAGCGAGATGGGAGTGGAGATTTAGCTTGAAGTTCTCCCAGGGCCGCTCCCAAACCGGAGAACGCGCTCTGAAACCGCTACAATCGAGATTCGCACCGCACCATGCGAGTCTTACCTGTTCTACTCCTCGTTTTTTTCCCAGGCCTGTGCCCAGCGCAGAAGAAGCCTGTCACCGTCGACGCCGTCGTCGCCGCGCGCGAGGCCGCGGAGCAGATACCCGAGATCGTCTGGGCGCCCGCGGGCGACCGCTTCGCCGTGAAACAGGGCGACGAGCTGTCGCTCTTCGATCCGTCCTCCAAGAACACGCGCCGCCTCCTTTCTCTGAGCGATCCCGAAGCGCCGGTCGCCGCAGCCGCCGCCGAGCCGTGGAGGAACCGCCATGTCAAGGAACAGACCTTCCAGTGGTTCCCGGACGGGCGCAGCCTGCTCGTCCTTGCCGGAGGCGACCTCTTCGTCTGCCCGATCGACGGGAAGGACCGCGTGCGACTCACGAAAACGAGCGAAGCCGACCACGAGCCGCGGCTCTCCCCCGACGGCCGCC
>JAEHDI010001157.1 GCA_016880505.1 Bryobacterales bacterium
GCCGGTGGCGCAGTTGTAGGCCCGCACGCCGGGATTCCGAGACGATTCGGTCACCGCGCCGGAACGGTTAGTTTCGAGAACCGCTCGTACGCGGCGTCCCAGCCCGCCTGTGACTTCAGCTCGACGATGGTGGGGGGGAAGGAACGCCGGACGACGGTGCGCGCCTCGTCAAGCCCCGACACCATCCCCGAGCCGATCGCCTGGACCAGAATGTTCCCGGCGGCAGTCGCTTCCGACGGGCCCGCAACCACCGTCCGGCCGGTGGCGTCCGCCACGAACTGATTGAGCACGCCGTTGCGTGATCCCCCGCCCACGATGTGAATCACGGCCAGCCTCCGGCCGAGCAGCGACTCGATGCTTTCGAGCACCTGCCGGTATCGGAGCGCGAGGCTCTCCAGAATCGTCCGGCAGATCTCGGCCGGTCCATCCGGAGCGGGCTGTCCGCTTTCGCGGCAGTACTCCGCGATCTTCGCGGGCATCTGGCCGGGGTGGAGGAAGACATCCGGATTCAGAATCGGGCCGAACGGCCGGGCCGAGGCTGCCAGCCGCGTGAGTTCGTCGTAGCTGTATTCGGTTCCCTCGATCGCCCAGGCGCGCCGGCACTCCTGCAACAACCACAACCCGGCGATATTCTTGAGCAGCCGGATCTTCGAGGCGGCGCCGATCTCGTTGGTCAGATTCATCGCGAGCGACCGCTCGTTGATCACCGGCGCGTCAAGCTCCGCTCCCATCAAGGACCACGTGCCGGAGCTGATGTAGCACCAGTCCCGGCCTTCCGCGGGCACTGCGGCCACGGCCGACGCCGTATCGTGGCAGGCCGTCGCGTACACCGGAACGGGGCCGAGCCCGGAGAGGTCCGCCAGGTACGGAAGCAGAGGCCCGAGCATCGCGCCCGGACGCACGATTTCCGGCAGGATCGACACCGGCAACCCAAACCGCTCAAGCAGTTCGGACGCCCAGCGCATTTCGGCCGGATCGTAAAACTGCGATGTGCTGGCGATGGTCAGTTCCGCGCGCTTCACGCCGGTGAGCCAGTAATTGAAGAGGTCCGGCATGAAGAGCAGCGTCTCGGCGGCGGCGAGCCCGGGCGAGCCGGCCAGCTTCATGGTATAGAGCTGGCAGAGCGTGTTGAGCTGCATGAACTGTATGCCGGTGTGGGCGAAGATTTCGTACTTCGGCACGGCGGTGAACATCTTGTCGAGTATGCCGTCGGTCCGTGAATCGCGATAGTGCACCGGGTTGGCCACCAGCGAGCCGTCGCGGCCGAGCAGTCCGTAATCCACGCCCCAGGTGTCGACACCGATTCCCTGGACCTCGACCTTGCGTTCCCGCCCGGCCAGCGCCAGTCCCTGCTGGATTTCGTGAAAGAGCCGGAAAGTGTCCCAGTAGAGGGCGTCCGGGGTCCGGACGGGCGTGTTCGGAAAGCGATGCAGTTCCTCCAGCGCCAGCTTTGAATCCTCGAAGGAGCCGAGAATCGCGCGGCCGCTGTCCGCGCCGAGGTCGAAAGCGAGGTAGTGGGTCTTCATGGGATCTCGACAACGACTTTGCCGACGCCGGCCGCGTATTCGTCCAGCATGGCGAACGCCTCGGGAGTCTGCTCAAGGCCGGGACGGTGGGTCACCAGCGCATCAGGGATTCGGCCGGCGACAAGAAGGTCGATCGCGCGGTGTGAGTTGTGGCATGAACGCCGCATCATCTGGAGCCGCAGCTCCTTCGCCATGGCCGTGTGCAGATCGACGTTGAGCTGCATCTCGTCCGGCAGGCCGACCAGCGTGAACGCACCGGCGCGGCGCGCGATGCCGATGCCGGCGTTGATCGTCTCGGTGGCGCCCGCGGCGTCCAGCACGACATCCACGCCCCGCCCCCGCGTATGATCCATCACGGCGTCCCTCAGGGATTCATGTGGCATGAGCACCGTGGCGTCTGCCCCCATCTTCTTCGCCAGCGGCAGCCGGTGTTCCACCTTGTCGGCGGCGATCACCCAGGACGCGCCGCGCAGGCGCGCCACCGACGCGCACAACATTCCGATGGAGCCGCATCCAAGTACCGCCACCGTGTCTCCGACGCGAATGGGCGTCAGTTCCATCAGGTGCAGAATCACCGCCAGGGGTTCGATGAGCGCCGCCTGGACCAGGCTTAGGGAATCCGGAATTGGGACGACATTACCGGCGGGAACCACCGCGAGCTCGCGAAACAGCCCGGGCTGGTCCGGTCCGCCCATGAACCGCGAACGGACGCAGTTGTTAGGCTGGCCGTCGAGACAGAACTCGCAGCGCCCGCAGACGATCGCGGGTTCGATGGTGACTCTTTGGCCTGGGTGAAAGCCCCCGGCGTCCTTTCCGGCGGCGAGAACTTCGGCGACCGGCTCGTGGCCGAGCACCTGCGGATAGGCGGCCGGGGTCCAACCGATGCGGCCCTCCCGGTACCAGTGGAGGTCGCTTCCGCAGACGCCCACCGCCTTAGGGCGAACGAGCACTTCACCAGGGCCCGGTTCCGGGGGCGCAGGGACCTCGCACACTTCCAGCGTGCGCGGGGCCACGAGTTGAACGGATTTCATCGCGTAAGTGAGCCAGTATAACGCGGGGTTGCGGGCACACGAAGGCTCAGGGTGGAGGGAAGGCCGCCTCCTTGGAGGCGCGGAAGTGATATTGGCGGGGAACGGAGGACAGGCCCGAGTGTCCGCGCGCGAAAGAACGCTTGGGACACTCCTGCCAGTTCCCCGAACTATCTTTGTCTCGTTCGTTCGTCATCGGCGGGCTGAGGTCCTACCTCAGCCCGCCGGGCAAGGAAGTGTCGGCTTCACAAGGGGACCGATCCCACCCTGGCGCGTCAATGGCGGCACGTTGACCACCACCACAAGCCCTCACGAGCGCCGCGGTCAGAGTCCACTTCGATGAAAC
>JAEHDI010001158.1 GCA_016880505.1 Bryobacterales bacterium
GACGGCTACGATAAGGTCACCGGGCGCGCTCTCTACGGCGCGGACTTCCAGGCCGCGGGCATGCTGCACGGATTCGTGGTGCGAAGTCCCCACGCCCACGCCCGCATCCTGCGAATCGACACCAGCAAGGCGGAATCGTTCCCCGGTGTTCGGGCGGTGGTCACAGCCGCCGATTTTCCGCAAGGTCCGGATCGGATGGTGGATCTTGGTGACGGGCCTGTGCCCCTCAGCTACGTTCGCGGTAACCTTCTCGCAAGCGGCAAGGTTCTCTACAAGGGACATGCGATCGCGGCGGTCGCCGCGGCCACTCCGCACGCCGCCGAAGAAGCAGCCGGGCTCATCGAGATTGACTATGACCCGTTGCCGTGCGTGCTGACAGCGCCGGAGGCGATGCGGGAGGGGGCGCCAGTCCTGCTCGAGGACCTCAAAACGAAAGAGTTCGGCGAGGACACCGGCAAAGTGAGCAACGTTGCCGAGCACTTCCGGTGGACCCTTGGCGACGGCGAGCAGGGATTCGCTGCCGCCGATGTCATCGTCGAGCGGGAGTTCCACACTTCCACTGTTCACCAGGGCTACATCGAACCGCACAACGCCGCAGCCCTGTGGAACAACGACGGGCGCGTCAACGTGTGGTGCAGCACGCAGGGCGCCTTCAACGTGCGCGACGTGCTTTCGCACGTGCTGGATCTGCCGGTCTCCCGAATTAAAGTCACACCAATGGAGATCGGAGGCGGCTTCGGTGGCAAGATCAACGTCTACCTCGAGCCGGTGGCGGCGCTGCTGTCGAAGAAGACCGGGCGCCCGGTCAAGATTGTCATGTCGCGCAGAGATGTCTTCGAGGGCAGCGGTCCCACGCCGGGTTCGTATGTCCGCGTAAAGATCGGGGCGCGGAAAGATGGACGAATCACGGCCGCCCAAGCGTACATGGCTTACGAGGCAGGCGCGTATCCCGGCTCGATGGTTCTGCCCGGGGCGATGTGCATCTTCGCCGCATACGACATCCCGAACGTGGTGATCGACGGCTTCGACGTGGTGGTGAACAAGCCAAGCACGGCGGCGTACCGCGCGCCGGGAGCGACCAACGCGGCGTTTGCGGCGGAGTCGGTGGTGAATGAGGTAGCCGAAAAACTCGGGATGGACCCGATCGAGTTCCGGCTAAGGAACGCCGCGAAAGAAGGCACCAGGCGGGCCGACGGGCCGAAGTACCAGCGCATCGGGTGCGTCGAGGTGCTGGAAGCGATGAAGCAGCACCCGCACTACACGGCGCCGCTCGAAGGCCCGAACCGCGGGCGCGGCGTCGCGGTGGGCTTCTGGTTCAATATCGGTTTTCCGTCGAGTTGTACGATCGGCGTCAACGCGGATGGAACCGTGAGCCTGGTCGAAGGCTCCACCGACATCGGTGGCACGCGGACGTCGGTGGCGATGCAGGCGGCCGAGGTGCTCGGCATTCCCGCGAAGGACGTGTTGCCGTCGGTTGTGGACACAGACTCCGTCGGCTACACTGCCGTGACCGGAGGGAGCCGCACGACGTTCGCCACAGGCTGGGCGGCCATTGAGGCGGCGCGCGACGTGCTTCGGCAGATGAAGGAACGCGCGGCGATGCTCTGGGAGACGAAGCCGGATGCCGTCGAAACCGAGCGCGGCGTGTTCCGCTCCGGCGGCCACTCGATGACGTTCCGCGAGTTGGCCGGGCGGGTGGCGGAAACGGGCGGCCCCGTCGTCGGCCGCGGCGCGGTGGACCCGCGCGGCGTCGGCGGATCGTTTGCCGGCTGCGTCGTCGATGTCGAGGTGGATCCGGAAACGGGCAAGGTCACGATTCTGCGTTTCACGTCGGTGCAGGACGCCGGAAAGGCGATCCACCCGAGCTACGTCGAGGGACAGATGCAGGGGGGCAGCGTCCAGGGCATCGGCTGGGCGCTCAACGAGGAGTACCGGATGGGCGACGGCGGCGCGATGCTCAACTCGAGTTTCCTCGATTACCGAATGCCAACAAGCCTCGACGTCCCGATGATCGATACCGTGATCGTCGAAGTGCCGAACCCCGGGCATCCATTCGGAGTGCGCGGGGTGGGCGAAGCGAACATTGTTCCGCCTCCGGGCGCAATCGCCAACGCCATCTACCGGGCCACCGGCGTGCGGATGCGCCAGCTTCCCATGAATCCGCAAACCGTCATGGAAGGCATTTGGAACCGGCAGCCCTAGCAACTGAGAGACCAGTCTCCGTCTGCAATATCATTGGGAGCGGTGACAAAACGACATCGCATCCTCCTGGTTTTCGCGGCGGCCGCGCCGCTATTGCTTCTTACCTGCCTCGGTGGTCAAGGATCCGGAGTCCCGCTCTACCGGAACGCCACCGCTTCCCTTGAGGAGCGAGTCGAAGATCTTCTCCGGCGGATGACGCTCGAAGAAAAGGTCGCGCAGATGACCGTCCGAAGCTCCACCGACATGCTGGAGGATGGCCGGCTACCCCTCAAGGACGGACAAGTCGATGAATCAAGGATCGAGGCTGTCTTGAAGGGCAGGTGTTATGGACTGCTGGAGGGATCCTTCGGCGGTGACATTCGCATCATGCCCGCCATCATCAACGCCGCGCAGCGCTACTGC
>JAEHDI010001159.1 GCA_016880505.1 Bryobacterales bacterium
AGCAGTGGATTGACGTACGGCGAGCTGCTCGACCATCGACAGCGCCTCGGCCTGCTCGATGTCACGGTCCGCAATAGCCCGGCGGGCGTCCCGTTCGGCCCGTGCCGGAAATTCCTGCATGAAGCCGATGCGCTTCATCGTCATCTCTTCGGCCTGCCAGTCGAACGCATCGGTGCCGGTGACCGGCCAATTGTCGATGCCTAGTATGAGTTGCGGGTCCGGCAGCGCGGCAGCGCGGATTGCCTCGTCGCGGGCGGCCTGGATTTGCGATCGGCGTGCATCGAGCATCGGCGCACGCTCGACGGCCAACCGCAGTGCTTCATGAAAGGCGACGCCCTCGGTGGCGGCGGCAACGCCGGCGCCCGCGATGGACAAGAGCGCTAGCAGCGCAGACCAGCGACCGGAATAGCGGCGCTGGATGAAGGGGGACACGAACGACATGAGACCTCCGAATTCGCAGGAACGAACGCGCCGCCATGAGCTGGCAGCGGGTACGGCGCGATCAGGGTCTAGATCTGAAGGCTACAGAAGCGCTCGGCAGGCGGCGGGTCGGAACTGCAGGTCGGCACGTCCTCGTAGTGCCGCTCTGCGGCGGGCGGAAGCAGGGCCGCCTCGAAGCGGAAGTCCAGTTGCGTGAGTGCAGGGGGCGCGCACATGAGGCGCGGGTCCGGGATTGCTGAATGTTGGGGATGGCAGTGCTCGTCGCAGAGTGCCCGTGCGTGCACGTCCGGCATCGCCGTATGCTCGCAATCCGCCATCTCGACCTGTGGCGGGTTTGGCGGCTCCGTGCGCGGACACGCGTACGCAACCAGCGCAACCTGCTGCAACAGCATGGCCACGAATACCAGCGCAGCGGCGCGGGCGCGTCGGCGCCGCTGGCGGAACGGTGCAAGGCTCATAGGCCGATTCCGGTTTGGCCTACGTTCACACTCCGATCGCTGGCGATCACGATAGTTTCAGCATAGCCCGAGATTGAGCAATCCACACCCCACAACATATTGTCATCGTTCGCTTGCGGGACCCACGCCCAGCCCCACTCCGGGAATGAAGCGCCCGGTATGCGCCGCCCAGCGGACATAGGGTTCGCCGTGTGTACGTGCGAGGTAGGGCTCCTCGACAGAGCGCACCTGGATCTCGATTGCGAAGATCAGGATTGCGAGTGCCGTGAGCGGGAGCGGACTCGGCGCAATCAACACCAGCCCGGCGCTGGCCGCGATCATCGCGGAGAAGATCGGGTTGCGTACCCAGCGGAACGGCCAGCCACCGACGAATGCGGTCCGCTCCGTGCCGTCAACGCCGATGCGCCACGAGTCCCCCATGACAAATTGCGCCCAGAGCGTCGCGGCGACGCCCGCGGCCCACAGTACCAAACCCGACACTGCGCCCGCGGCGCCGGTCAGCGCCACGACTGGATCGATGATTCCGGCGAGTTGCAGCGACGGCGCCGCAACGCCCGCGACGAGCGCGGTAGCAAACAGCACGCCGCCCCACCGCTCCGCCGACCCCGCGCGCCCCGACAGGCCGACGAATCCGGTACTCCCCGTGCGCCGCAGGTGTACCCAGGAGCGCAGCCCAAAAGCGAGAGTGAGAAAGACGGCGTACCCAGCGAGTGCGAGCAATGGCATAGCTTATTGTCCCCATAGTACGCGGATTCCGACGGGGCACCGCCCCGTGCGGAAATCCCACTCTGGCCGAAGCGGAGGAAGAACGCGAGCCAGCCCCGGTCTATCGCACAACCGTCGCCGTCAGCCCAAACCGGGAGGCGCGATCGCTGCAAGACGCCGCCCGTCGACCCGTCGCAACGGACTCACGCGATCTCTGACATAAGGAACGGGACACGACGAGCATTCGAGCGCATCGTCGTGCTGGGCACCGCGGCGCTCCACTCACAGATCGCGCGGGAAACATGCGTGAATCAGTCGTGCAAGGTAATGCATCGTTGGGCACAGCGAGTAACGGGCGCCCGTTTAACGTATTGATAAATAGGTCTTTTTTAAGCACCGATCGAATTGAAGGCTCATGGGGCGTATCTAGGCTATGTGCCCTGCACTTATGCCAGCTTAGCCAAGACCTTTATATCCATGAGTCTGGTGAACTTGGCCATCAAGCACAAAACCGTTGTCATTCTCGGGCATGAGGACGATCGTCCGAATACAGAGGACTACAACCTTCACCTTCACGACTACACAGTTCTCGGGCTGAATCTCAAGAGCATTCAGTCCAGCTACTTCAGTACTTTCCTGGCCTACAAGATCGAGCGGATGTTCTTGGAGAAATCGGACGATGACCTAGAGATTGCTCTGAGGTCCATGTCCAGCGAGGCAGCCCCACTGGCCGACTTCACTGTGCTCATTGAAGAAGCAAAGTTCAGCAAGTACTTGCAGACCAAGAAACTAGGAAAGCTGGAGAGGGCGGGTGTAGCTAAGCTGCCGAAGGCTGAGCTGGAGGAGGCCATCCGGAGAAAGCTCAGATCAAACTACCTCTATAACATGGAGTGGATCGATGAGCGCACCCACCAACTCAGCAAGTTCAATATCATGTTGGAGTTCCCGAGGGTAGGGGGTTTCCCCGAGCGTCTGTTAGTTTCCCTGGAATACAAGCCTGCTGAGAAAGTGCTGAGGCTACTGACTGCCTGTTGAAGGTCAGCTGTTTGGGTTCTACGTGGCCTTCGGCCAAGTAGACATGGGGCACCTTCGACACGCGGTACGCCCAGCAGGCAACCACGCCGTGTAGTGCATGGGTTTCCCCTTCCTAGGCTCTCTGTCTGAACGGACGATGGCAACCATGGGCCATCGAACCACGACAGAGAAATGCTCGCGATATCCCACGCGCTGGTCGCAATGACGCTCCTCGGACCTTTGCTCTTCAGCACTGTCCTGCACGCCGGCGATCCGCTGACCCTCGAAGTGTTCACCACGGCAGAGTTCCCGGTCAGTGGCCAGGATGATCGCCAGCTGCAAGGAGCGACCGTCACCGTCTATGCCGTAGACGGTCTCGATCAATTCGAATCGGCGCTTTCGCACAACCTCCCTGCTGTCGCAGATGCGGCGAAGGCTGAAGCACTGCGACGCATCGGCGAGTTGAGCGACGCCCGCATGACCTCCGCGAAGGACGCCGCGATCGGGCTGGCCAAGATCGCGCAGTATGGCGTCGATCGTTATCCCGCCGTCGTCGTCAACGGCACAGCCGTGGTCTACGGCGTGACAAATCTGGTCGATGCAGCAGCACTCTACGAAGCCTGGCAAATGGACCAATCGCGATGACGCGGCACGGCCTCACAGCGTTCATTTTGGTCGTGATACTTCAGGCCTCTCCGACGACACATGCGGCGACTATCACCACGCCGGATATTGTCGCCCAGACCACAGCCGCGACTTTCGCTTGTATGCGCTGGATGCCGGTGGGGATGTGTTTCTGGCTGCGCTGCTCGTCGACCGGCT
>JAEHDI010001160.1 GCA_016880505.1 Bryobacterales bacterium
CGGTCGTGACACGCAAAGCCGAAGCCCGCGAACAGCTGCTCGATGCGCTCGGCCTCGTAGCGCTCGAAACCGGTAACGATGACCTCGCCGCCGGTCGCAAGGACGCGTGCCATCTCGCCAGCGAGTTGCCGGATGGCCGCCGCGTTAAGGTTCGCCACGAGGAGATCCACCGCGCCGCTCCTCACGGACCGGGCGGATCCGGCGAACAGCGACACGGGGGCTCCCGCCTCGCGCAGGTACGAAGCGGCTGCTTCGACCGCCGCCGTCTCGATGTCGCAGGCAATCACGCTGTCCGCTCCCAGCAGAACCGCACCCATCGCGAGGATACCGGAGCCGGTGCCGAGGTCGAAGACTCGCAGGCTGGGGCGGAGGCGGCGCTCCAGTGCTTCGAGTGCAAGCTGCGTGGCCGGATGAAAGCCGGTCCCCGGCGCTGAGCCCGGCGGCATCATGAGGCGCAGCCGGCCAGCCGGCGTCGGATCGTTACGCCAGGAGGGGACGAGGAAGAAGCGTTCACCAACGAGCTCCGGCTCCCACTGCGCCTGCGAGTACGCGACCCAATCGCGGTCCTCGCACGCCTCGACGGTAACGTTCGAGGCGGAAATTCTCCCGGCCACCGCGGCCGCCGCGGCCTTGTCTTCGAAAAACGCTTCCAGCCGGCAGCCGCCTTCGAACAGGTCGTGCTCGACAATGCCCCCGGTACCGGAGTCGGAAAGCTCGGCGACGAGACCGTCCCTCTCTGCGGCCCGGCACTCCACCGTCAGACGGAACATCGTCGTCACCGCCCCAGGATGGGTTGGATCTCGATCTTCCGGAAGAACACCTCCGCGCCCTCGGACTGGAACAGGATCTTGCCCCGTGTCACCGAAGACTTCGATCCTTCGTTCACCAGCTTGCCGTTCACCTGGAAGCGGAAGTTGTCGCCGTCAGCCCAAAGCTCGAGCTTGTTCCACTGGCCGTGTGGTTTCTCCGGCTCGCCGTTTGGATCGCGGTAACCGGCGACGTCTTCCCATTTGCCCTTGCCGAAGCGGTCGGAGCGGCCACGGCGTTTCGTCTCGCCTTTCACCGTAACCGCGGTGTCTCCCACGAGGATCAGGTCGCCTGTGCCGCCCTCGATCATCTGGAATTCGATCGACTGCGGCCAGAGCTTGTCCTCGCCGCCGGCGTGATACAGGATGCCGCTGTCGCGTGCGTTTCCTTCGCGAGGGGGGAAGGTTTTCGAGCCCCATCGGAATTCTACGAGCAGGTTATAGTTCTCGTATTCCTTTTCCGTGATGAAGTACCCGTACTCCTCGCCGGATGCGCGAATCTGGCCGTTTTCGACGCGAAATACGCCTTTCGGGTCGCTATTCTTGCCGTGTTTTTCGATGTAGGTGTAGAACCCATCCAGGCTCTTGCCGTTGAACAGCTTCTCTTTTGGCCCGAGTCTCGGACCGGCGGCTAGCGCGAGCGTGGCGCAGGTGAGAAGGGAAAAGGCCGTCTTGATCATCCTTGTATTCTCGCGCGGATCTCCGTCTTCCGGATCTTTCCAGAGCCGGTCTTCGGCAGCGGCGTGTCCCTGAACTCAATCCGCCGCGGCATCTTGAATTTCGCGATGCGGCCCTTGAGCAGTTTCAGAATGTCCTCCGCCGTGATTGTCCTGCCGGGCCGCGGGACGATGACCGCAACGGGAACCTCTCCCCACTTCTCGTCCGGAGCGGCGACAACGGCGCATTCGGCGACATCCGGGTGCGCGGCGATCGCGCGTTCGATCTCAATCGGTGCAATGTTCTCGCCGCCGCTGACGATGATGTCTTTCTTCCGGTCGACGATATGGATCCGTCCCTCGTCGTCCCAGACGGCCATGTCGCCGGTGTGCAACCATCCTTCGCGGAGAGCCGCCTCAGTTCCCGCCGGATCGTTGTAGTACCCCGCCATGACGTGGTCGCTTCGGACGAGAACCTCTCCCGCCGTTGTCATGTCGCGGGGCACGTCGCATCCCCTGGCATTCACCACCCGCAATTCGACGCCGGCGATCGGTGTACCGGCCATCGACTGGATGCGGTATCGCTCCGCCTGCGACGCGGCCGCGGCCATGCTGTTCGGTCTGCCAACTGTCACCACCGGGCCGGCTTCCGTCAATCCATAGCTGGCCAGGCACTCGCATTGGAACGCCTTCTCCATGCGCTCGATCAGTTCGGGCGACGATGCGGCGCCGCCGATCAGAACGCGCCTCATGCTCGACACGTCAAATCGTTCGCGTCCTTGCGCGGCAAGCAGGGTGCCGGCCATTGTCGGCACCAGACACATGTAGGTGCCCCTGTGCTGCTCGATAAGACCGAAGACCGTCTCCGCATCGAACCTCCGCACCATCACCTGGGTGGCTCCGAGCAAAGCGGCGGCTTGAGGATACCCCCACCCGTTGGCGTGAAACAGCGGAATGGTCTGCAGAACGACGGTGCGATCGCCTTCGGGCATCAGGAGAGCCACAGATATTCCGTGGAGGTAGAGAGCACGGTGGGTGAGCAGAACCCCCTTCGGCGTACCGGTGCTGCCGCTGGTGTAGAAGAGTTCGGCGGGCGAGTTCTCGTCGATCCCTGTCCAATCGATCTGCCGGGCGGTACCGGCGGCGAGGAGCGCCTCGTAACCTGAGTCCTCGTCGAGCGGGACGGCACACTTCAGTGATGGACAGGCCGCGAGCAACTGCTCAACCACCGGGGCGAATTCCCCGTCATAGAGCAGCAGGCTGGCGCCGGAATGCTCAAGGACCTGCGCCAGCTCGAGTGCGGCGAGTCGCACGTTTAGCGGCAGAAGGATCGCTCCCGCCATGGGCACGCCGAAGTACGCCTCGAGCAGTTGGTGGCTGTTGAAACAGAGGCAGGCGACGCGGTCGCCCGGCTTGACCCCAGCCGCACCGAGACCCGACGCGAGCCGCTCACAGCGCTCGGCGAACTCCGCATAGGTGAACGTCCGGGAGCCGGAGATGACGGCGGCTTTGCTCTCGTAAAGCTCCGCTGCCCGGTAGAGGAACCGGATCGGCGTCAGTGGCAGCACCATGAGTGTCCGGTCAGCGTCCCGCGGCGCCTCCCGCCTGCGGGACGAACTCCTCGAAAACGGCGGCGCGGAGAAGCGAGGGCGGGACCAAGCCCTGCGCCAGTACGAAATCGTGGAAGCGTTTGGCGTCAAACTTGCCAGCCATTGCTTTCTCCGCCTCCTGCCGCAGTTCCATCAGCTTCGTGTAGCCATAGTAATAGGACGGCGCCTGGCCGGGAGCGCGGAACGTGTAACGCTCCACTTCCTGGGTGGCCATCGCGTCCGACATCACGACGTCCTCCATCAGAACACGCTTGGCCTCTTCGGGTGTGATGCGGCCGAGCTGGAGCTCGGGATCGAGGAACGCGCGCGCGGCTCGCAGCAGGCGGTGCTGGAGCGCGATCAGTTGCCCCTCGGCCGGCAGAAACGGCTTGATCACGGCCTCGGCGTAGAGCCCCCAGCCCTCGACGTTGGTGCTGTTGAAGGCGAAGACCGCGCGGGCCGTCGACACACCCCGTTCGACGATGGAGGCGAACTGCATCTCGTGGCCGGGCCGGGCTTCGTGGGCGGTCAGGGTCCACGAAGCAGCCTCGAAGGTGAAATCGTCGAACGATTTCATTCTTCCCGATGTGTCCGGCACGTTCAGCGGCAGCACGAATTCGCCCGATTCGCCGGTATTGCCGAGCAGCCGCGGCGGCCGCATGTTCGGCGCGGGCATCGCCGCGCTCTCCGCTTCCGACGCGATCCGGATGCGGGCCGGACGGCCGGGCAGGGTGACGAGATTCTCGCGGCGGACGATCTCCTCGATCTGCGCCAGCCGCTGCTTGTAGTGCGGCAGGATGGCGTCGCCGACGAGTTGCTTCTTCTTCAGCTCGCGGATCACGTCGCGGTAGCCGGTGAAGCTCCACTCCCGTTCGCGTGCAACCTGACCGGCGATCTCCTGCATCTGACCCTGAATTTCGAGGAACGCGCCCCGTGCGCGCTGGGCGAGCGCAGCCGGCGGCATATCGTTGCCGTACTGTTCGAGCGAGAGCGCATAGAGTTCCTCGGGCAGGCGAAAGTCCGTGCGAGACTTCGGAAGAATCTCCCTGCGCACGAAGTCGTGATAGGCGGCGATCTGTGTCTTCAGCTTCGCCAGGGGTTCTTCGTAGCCATCGACGCCGAATTTCCGGAACAGCGGCTCGATGCCGTCCAGCAGGAACTGGGAGTCGGCGAGGCTCTTCTCGATCTCTCCCTTGAAGGGGGCAAGCAGACCGGGCTGGCTCAACCGCTCGCGGATGCGTTCCTCGGCAAGCTTCGCGAGTGGCGCGTAGCCGTCTTCCATGCCCGCGTAACGCCGCAGCCGGACGAGCGCAGCAGGACGGCGGTCTGCCGCGATCTGGTCGTCGAGCAGGCCGCGGATGCCGCCGAACGCAAAGCGGGTCACGTCGAAGTACGGCAGCGTGTATTTCTCGGAGAGGACGCTCTCCTTCACGTCCAGTTCGGCCGCCCGGATGAGAATCTCGAGGTCCTGCCGGACGCGGACGTCGGTTTCGGCGTCGAGCTTCTCGTGCAACATGCCGATCGCCTTGCGCGTGGCTTCCCGGTTCCGTTCGAGGAAGCGAGCTTTGAGATCGACAACCTCCCGGTCAATTCCCTCGACTCCGGTACGCGCAGCCGCCTCCGGCGCAAAGCGCGCCTGGACGTCCAGGAGGATCTTCGCGTTCCGATTGCTGCGCTCGACCCAGGCGGGCGGAGCGGCGGCGGATGCAGTTGCGGCAATCCATGCGATCAGAAACAGACGGTACATACGGTACATAAGGTCGCCCAGATTCTTGTGGCTTGTCTTCCAGCGTATGATAGGTCTCCTGGCTTGTCGAGTTTTCATGTACGGGAGATAGACGCAATGAGACGCAGAACGTTTCTCGCCTCCTTAAGCGCATTGGCCGGAACAACGGCCGTCCGGTCCGAGCGCATCCCCCTGCGGGTCCTCGTCATCACCGGCCAGACCGATCTGCCGTACCACGACTGGACGAAAACCACGCCATTTCTCAAGCGCGTGCTCGAGAGCACCGGACGTTTCGAAATCACCGTACTCGACAATCCGAAGACGCTCTCCGTCTCGATGCTCGCCGGCTACCAGGCGGTGATTCTGAACTACAACGGACCGCGCTGGGGCCCGGAGCCCGAGAAGGCGCTCGAGGATTTCCTGCGCGCGGGCGGTGGAATGGTCGCCTTCCACGGCGTCTCGTACGGCGCGTTCCTCGGGATGGAACAGGACGCGAAGGGACGGTTCCAGTGGTCCACGAAGCCCGACGCGGAATGGAAGGCATACAAGGAAATGATCGGAACCACCTGGGAGGCGGCCAACATCGGCCACTCGGCGCGGCACGAATTCCGCGTCAAGTTCGCGGATCCCGATCACCCGATCACGCGCGGCCTCGGCCCCGACTACCTGATCGACGACGAGCTGTACCACAAG
>JAEHDI010001161.1 GCA_016880505.1 Bryobacterales bacterium
AATACGCGGACAAACGCGTGGTAGTGCTCCTTCATCCGGAACTGGGTCTGGACAAAGTTGATGAGCACACCGGCCACAAAACGCTGGCGACTCTTGAAATCGCTCACCCGCGCCTGCACGGTGCGCTCGAGGTCAACCATGAAAGCGACGACGATGTCTTCCTTGGTCTGGAAGTAGTTGTAGATGGTGCCCTTACCGACATCGGCCGCGGCGGCGATCTGGTCGACGGTGACCGCCTCGATGCCATGCTCGGAAAACAGTCGGATCGCCGCAGCTATGATCTGCGCCCGCGTGGCGGCCTTCTTCCGTGCTCGTCTCGACTGGAATCCATTTGTGACCACAGTCATATATGACTATGGTCGAATATTTGACCGACCCGCGTCAATGCAGTCACTGTGCCGAGACGTTGCGCTCGGCAGCCAGACTGGCAACTTGGGTGCGTAGTGCTCTGCGAACTCCACGAGAGGCAGCGCGGCGTTGGGCCGGATTGCGCGACCGGCCGGCATGCTAAACTTTAGCTTCGGCCTGTCCACGTCGATTCCCGGGCTGGGTACTCGCAGGAGAGTTGCGGTTCGCCGTCATTCGTCAGGCGAGGGACCAGCCAAACGTGCGCCCGGCGCAAGGAGGAAGTTGCTTTGACCGAAAACAAACACCTGTTCACCTCAGAGTCGGTGACCGAGGGTCATCCGGACAAGATGGCTGACCAGATTTCCGACGCCGTACTGGACGCCGTGCTGGCGCAGGATCCGACAGGCCGCGTCGCGTGCGAAGTACTCGTGACGACCGGGCTCTGCGTGGTGTCGGGTGAGATCACAACGTCGTGCTACGTCGACGTTCCGAAGGTGACACGGTCCGTCGTGAACGAAATCGGGTACAACGACGCGACGTTCGGGTTCGACGGCAAGACGTGCGGCGTCATCAACACCATCCAATCGCAATCTCCCGACATCGCGATGGGCGTGGACACCGGCGGGGCCGGGGACCAGGGGCTGATGTTCGGTTATGCGTGCGACGAGACGCCGGAGCTGATGCCGATGCCGATCATGATGGCCCACAAGCTCGTGCGCCGCCTGAGCGAGGCCCGGCGGGCCGGGGAACTCGATTTCCTGCGTCCCGACGGCAAGTCGCAGGTGAGCGTCGAGTACGTGGACGGAAAACCGACGCGCATCGATGCGGTCGTCGTATCTACGCAGCACAGCGACAAGGTGCCGACGGAGGTCTTGCGGGCGGAGGTACGGAGGCGCATCATAGACCCGGTGCTCCCGCCGTCGATGGTGGACGCGGCCACGAAGTACCACATCAACCCGACGGGCCGGTTCGTGATCGGCGGACCGCACGGAGATACAGGTCTTACCGGCAGAAAGATCATCGTCGACACGTACGGCGGCATGGGGCGGCACGGCGGCGGCTGCTTCTCGGGGAAGGACCCGACGAAGGTGGATCGCTCCGCGTGCTACATGGCGCGCTACATCGCGAAGAACATTGTGGCGGCCGGCCTGGCGAAGCGCTGCGAGGTGCAACTGGCCTACGCGATCGGCGTCGCGGACCCGGTCTCGGTGATGGTGAATACGTTCGGCACCGGCGCCGCCAGCGAAGACAGGCTGGTGGAACTGGTGCGCGCAAACTTCCCGCTGACACCCCGGGGCATGATCGAGCACCTGCGACTGCGCCGCCCGATCTACCGAAAGACGGCGGCGTTCGGTCATTTCGGCCGGACCGAAGAGACGTTCAGTTGGGAGGCCGCCGACAAGGCGGAAGCGCTGCGCAGCGACATCGGCGTGGCATTGGCCCGCGGGTAAGCGGGATATAGTTTCTGAAGCGGCGGAGGCTTCCGCGAGGCAGAATACGACGCGGTCCATCCTCCCAAACGAGGAATTCATGTCAACGAATACGCAAACTACCACGAGCTGTGACATCCGCGATCTGTCTCTGGCCGAATTGGGGAAGCGGCGCACCGAGTGGGCCTTCCAGTCGATGCCGGTGCTTCAAACGATCCGCAAGCAGTTCATCAAGACGCAGCCGCTCGCAGGCATCCGCATCGCGGCGTGCCTCCACGTCACAACCGAGACGGCAAACCTGATGGTCACGCTGCGGGATGGCGGCGCTTCGGTATCGCTGTGCGCATCCAACCCGCTGTCAACGCAGGACGACGTCGCGGCGACCCTAGTGCGGGACTACAACATCCCGGTTTTCGCCATCAAAGGCGAGAGCAACGACGTCTATTACCAGCACATCGCGTCGGTGCTCGATCACAAGCCGCAAATCACGATGGATGACGGCGCCGACCTGGTGACCATACTGCATACCAAGCGGAAAGAATTGCTGGACGTGGTGATCGGCGGGACCGAGGAAACGACCACGGGGGTCATCCGCCTGCGGGCGATGGCCAACGAGGGAGTTCTCCGATACCCGATCGTTGCCGTCAACGACGCCCACACGAAACACTTGTTCGACAACCGTTACGGGACGGGGCAGAGCACCATCGACGGCATCATCCGGGCCACAAACGTTCTGATGGCCGGCCTGAAGGTTGTGGTGGCAGGCTACGGGTGGTGCGGCCGAGGGGTGGCGATGCGGGCCCGCGGAATGGGCGCGAACGTGATTGTCTGCGAGGTGGACCCGATCAAAGCGCTCGAGGCGCTGATGGACGGCTACCGGGTGATGTCGATGAGCGACGCCGCCGAGACCGGCGACGTGTTCGTCACCGTCACGGGCAACAAGAGCGTGATGGGCCGCGAGCATTTCGACAAGCTGAAGAACGGGGCGATTCTGGCCAACTCGGGGCACTTCAACGTGGAGATCGATCTGGAGGCGCTGGGCCGCATGGCGTCCTCCCGACGGCCGACGAGAGAATTCGTGGAAGAATTCGTGATGCGGGACGGCCGCCGCATCTACGTCCTCGGTGAGGGACGGCTGGTGAACCTGGCCGCCGCCGAAGGGCATCCCGCCTCCGTCATGGACATGAGCTTCGCCAATCAGGCGCTATCCGCCGAGTTCATAGTGCGCGAGCACAAGTCGCTCGAGAAGCGTGTGTACTCCGTGCCAGAGGCGATCGACCGGGAAGTCGCCCGAATGAAGCTCGACGCAATGGGAGTCAAGCTGGACCGGCTTACGCCGGAACAAGAGAAGTATTTGGCTTCCTGGTCCGAAGGTACGTAGTCCGAGATTCTACGGACTCCGGGGAAGCGGCTTCGCGCGGCTTCCTCGGGGTGTCCGGCAGTCCGTGCCGTCATAGAAAATGGCTTCTCAAGAAAGCTGCAAGCAGACACTCGAAATCACGATTCCCATCGAGGACGTTGAGAAGGAGACGAACCGTGTGGTTGAGTCCCTTTCCCAGCGCGTCCGGCTGCCTGGGTTCCGCCCCGGCAAAGTGCCGGTGGGAATCATCCGCACGCGTTTTTCGTCCGACATCCGCGAAGAGGTCATCCGAAACCTGGTGCCGAAGCGCTTCCAGAAAGAGGTTGAGGACAGGAATCTTCGCGTTGTGGGGACCCCCGACATCACTGATGTCCACTTTCATTCCGGCGAACCCCTTCGTTTTAAGGCCGAGTTCGAGGTGAGTCCCGAGTTCGAGCTTCAGGACTACCGCGGTCTGACGGTGGCGTATCAGGATCCCGAGGTCTCCGACGACGACGTTGCCCGGCGGATCGAGGAACTG
>JAEHDI010000149.1 GCA_016880505.1 Bryobacterales bacterium
CTGGATGGGCTAAAAATGCCAGATATCTTGCCAACCGATTCATCTGGTTGCCTGCTTTTCCCTAATACGGGTCTGATTTGATTCACATCAATAACATAGGTAGTTTATTAAGGTTTGATTATATTGGTCTTAGTCCAGACAATAGGGTACGGCTGCACGAGAAAACGATGGCTAAAGGTGTCGGCAGGAGAGGGCGGGATTTCGTCTAAAAATAAGCGTGCCCGGCGAGGGTAGCCGTCGGGAAGCCGCTACAACCGTAGAGCCAGGGAGATTTGCTTGTGGAGATCGTTGAGCGAAGGCGGTCGAACGACTTATCGCTGAAGGGCGAGGCGCAATTCCGCGCCATTTTCTCCCGCGCGAGCGTTGGCATCGCGCTGATTGACAGGGGCGGACATGCCATCGAAGGCAATCCGGCGCTCCGGCGCATGCTCGGCTACACGTCCGATGAGCTGCGCATGATGGCATTTCACGAATTCGTGCACCCCGAGGACGTTGATCCGTGCGTCACGCTGTTTCAGGAGATGCTCGCCGGAAAACACAATCACTACCAGATCGAAAAGCGATTCCTCTGCAAGAGCGGCGAGATCATGTGGGGCCAGCTCAGCATGTCAATGCTGCGCGAAAATGAGGACGGCGCGGCTTTCGGCGTCGCCATTCTCAAGGACATCACCGAGCCCAAACTGGCCAAGCAGATCCTGGATGAGCAGCTGAAGTTCGATGCGTTCCTGGCCAATCTGTCGGCCCGGTTCATTGGCCTGCCCGCGGACCAACTGGATGCCGCGATCGAGCACGCCCAGCGGGATATTTGTGAGTCCCTGAATATCGATGTCTGTACGCTCTGGCAACTGTCCACGGCCCGTCCCGGCTCGCTGTTCTTGAGCCATTACTGTGTGCCGCCGGATTTTCCGCCAGTGCCGGAGGTCATGGATGGAAAGGAGAGCTTTCCGTGGTGCCTGGAGAAATTGCTTAACGCCGAGAGTATTATTTTGCCCCGGGTGACCGATGCTCCCGCCGCCGCAGTGCGCGACCTGGAGGTTTGGCGGCACTACGGCGTCAAATCGGCGCTGACTTTTCCGCTGTCCACGGGAGGCGGTGCGATATTCGGGGCGTTAGGCTTCAACGTCATTTCGGAAGAGCGGGACTGGCCGGCTGAACTCGTCAGCCGGCTGCAGCTGGTGGCACAGATATTCGCCAACGCACTCGCGCGCAAACACGCCGAGGAGGCGCTGCGCGAGAGCGAAGCGCGGTTCCGATTGCTGGCGGATTCGGCGCCGGTACTGACCTGGATAGCAGGTCCGGACAAGCGCTGCACATACTTCAGTCTCCCCTGGCTGGAATTCACCGGGCGGACTCTGGAACAGGAACTGGGCGACGGCTGGATCGAGGGCGTTCACCCGGAGGACCGGCAGCGCTGCGTGGATACCTATGTTCGCGCGTTCGATGCACGCGAGCCGTTCACCATGGAGTACCGGTTGCGGCGTCATGACGGCGAGTATCGCTGGATTCTGGATAATGGCGTCCCGCTGTTTGAAGCGGACCAGTGTTTTGCCGGTTATATCGGTTCCTGCGTTGACATCAACGAACGCAAAAAGCGCAATGAGAAAGTGAAGCGGGAACAGGACTTCCTGCGGCAAGTCATTGACTGCACGCCTAACCTGATCTTCGCCAAGGACCGTCAGGGCCGGTTTACTCTGGCCAATCAGGCCGTCGCCGACATCTATGGCACAACCGTCGAGGCCCTGATCGGAAAAACGGACGCGGATTTCAATCGCAGTGGAGAAGAAGTCGAGTTGTTTCGCCGGATGGACCTCGAAGTCATGGATTCGTTGCAGGAGCGATTCATCGCCGAAGAACATGTCACCGACGCTGCCGGAAAAGTTCATTGGCTGCAGACGGTCAAGCGACCCATTCTGGATGAGGACGGGACGGCGAATCATGTTCTCGGCTCGTCTACCGACATCACCGCGCGTAAACACACGGAAATGGAAATGGCGCAACAGCGCAACGAACTTGCCCACCTCGCGCGCGTCGCCATGATGGGCGAAATGACGGCATCCCTCGCACACGAACTCAATCAGCCGTTGACCGCGATTCTGAGCAACGCCCAGACAGCCCTGCGCCTGCTGGATGACCCCGCGCCCGACATGAAGGAAATACGCGAGATTCTCGAAGATGTCGTGTCAGACGATAAGCGTGCCGGTGAGATAATCCGGAGTTTGCGCAACTTGATGAAGAAGAGCGAGCTGAAATCCGAGGCGCTCGATCTTAACAGCGTAATTCTCGAGGTCATCGAGCTTATCCGCAGCGACGCCCTGATCAAGAACGTCTCGGTGGCGGCGCAGTTGGCCCCGGAACTGCCCGTCGTGCGCGGAGACCGGATTCAGTTGCACCA
>JAEHDI010001162.1 GCA_016880505.1 Bryobacterales bacterium
ACCACGGCGTGATCCACCAGATTTTGCCGAGCTTCCTGCACGGGGACGCCGCCATTTCCATCTGGTGGTGGAACGACCGCAAGCGATGGACACCGAACGAGCCGATCAACGAGTGGGCGTCGTCGTTCCCGCAGAGCTACACGATCCCGCTCAGTGACGTGGGCAAGGCGATGCGCGATGCCCTCGACCTCCGGCGGCTCGGCCGCGAGATCGCCGCGCTCGGGAGCGCACCGCGTCCGGTGGCGCTGCTCTACTCGAAGACATCGATGCTCCAGCAGGTGCCGGACAAGTCCCGCGAGATGACGTCGTTTCCCTACCTCTCCGAGCTGCGGAGGATCTACAACGCGTCGCAGTCCGCCGGCCTGTATGTGGGGCTGACCACGGAGAAGAAGATCCTCGCGGGTGACCTGCGGCAGCGCCGTGTGCTGGTGCTCCCCGGGGCCGAATTCGTTCCCGGGCCGGTAGCGGATGCGATCCTGCGCTGGGCGGAAGAGGGTGGGACGGTGGTGGTTTCGCCGGATTCGCTGCTCGCCGATGAGTATGCGCGGCCGTCGCGGACGCTCCAGTCCCTCGGACTGCGGCTCGCCCGGCGGGAGCCTCCCCGGCTGAAGCGCGGGGAATGGTTCGTGACGCAGTATAATCTGGCCGACCTGCCGCGGATGGCGCTGCGCAAGGATGGCAGGGTGCCGTTCACCGCGGATGGTAAGGCGCTCGAAGCGGCGGGCGGCAGGCAGATCATCGAGGGCGGCCGTTCGATGGTGGCGGCGCGGTTCGAGGACGGTTCTCCCGCGCTGTTGCGCGTGCCGCGAGGCCGTGGCGTGGTGTACTGGCTGGCGTCTCCGCTCGATCCGGCGAGTTGGGGCCGGTTCCTCGCGATGGTGGCGGCGGACTCGGGGCTGAAGCCGGAGCTGCGCGTGACGCGTGAGGGAGGAGGCGTCGCGCCGGAAGTCGAGTACCGCGTGACGGCGTTCGAGGGACGGCGCCTGGCGTATCTCTACAACGACTCGGACCGTGACGTGACGCTCACGCTTGCACCGGCGTTCCCGTTCGAACGCATCGTGGACCGGCGCGCCGAAGCGTCCCTGACCGGGCGCCGGCTGGCCCTTCCGGCCCGGGAGACGGCGATTCTGGAGTTTCGCTGAGGCGTTTCCGGCGAGGCGCATGGTCCCACGAAGTCGGTAGTGTGTTCTTATACCAATATAGGTATAATGAACGGAGTGGACAAACCTCCATCCCTGAAGCCCTTGTACTGGGTAGGGAGTGATCCGCGAGCGTCTCGAGGTCGCGGGGCAAATCACCAAGGAGCCATTGCGTTGAAGAAACAGCGACTCGTGCGGGGCGTTCCTGTCGAGGAAGGCTCCGGTAATGTGTATGCCGACCTCGGCTATACGGACAGCGAGAGCATGCTAGTAAAGGCCCAACTAGCCGCCAAGATTGCCGAACTCGTTCAGCGGCGAGCACTCACGCAAGCCCGCGCGGCAGAGATCCTGGGGTTGACGCAGCCCAAGGTCTCCGCCCTCTTGAAAGGGCGGTTCCGCGGGATCTCGGAGCACCGTTTATTGGAATGCCTGACCCGGTTGGGCCGGGATGTCCACATTGTGATCAAGCCGACGCCTAGGAGTCGTTCGAACGGCCGGCTGATGCTTTCCGTGGCATAGGGTCGCCCGGCAGAAGCTGAACCGGAGGGCCAGCGAAGGCCTCCCGCGTTTTGACATGCAGAGGCCCAACTGATGGGGTCTTGTCACGGTTTCGCCACGGTTGGACGTTTCTTGCCGCATTCGGGCGAGCCGGACAGCATCGCACATCGGGAAGTAGTCTAGAATCAAAGGAGCAGCAAATGTCGGGGCGTAGCGCAGCCTGGTAGCGCACCTGCCTTGGGCGCAGGGGGTCGCCAGTTCGAATCTGGCCGCCCCGACCAATGGAATTAGGCAGATACGGCTACTTCTGGCTGCCTTCAAAATCCCGCTGTAGATAGTTTTGTAGCTCAATGACTACACTAAATAGGCGAACTTGAACGTGAGGTGGGGCCAGCTCCAACTCGTCGAGGAGGAGCGCCCACTTCGCATCTGGCTCCTTCAGCGCCTCACTAATAATGTCAATAGCAAGTGAGA